>JAFSAX010000187.1 GCA_017442105.1 Selenomonadales bacterium
ATCTTAACATCTATTCTGCCAAAAGCAAGCTGAAATGTTAAACCTAAACGTTCACCATCATTCACTCGATCTCCTCTATCATATTTTCGATGAATATCCCATATCCGCGCGTCGGATCGTTCACCAACACGTGTGTCACCGCGCCGACCAGTTTGCCATCTTGTATGATTGGACTGCCGCTCATTCCTTGCACGATACCGCCTGTCCGAGTAAGAAGAGAGTCGTCTGTAACGTGCAGTACCATTCCTTTTTCTGCATGACTTCCCTGGTGACGCAGTTTTTCAATCTCTATTTCGAATGATTCTATTTTCTCACCATCTACGACCGTTAGTATCTGCGCCCGCCCCTCTCGCACTTGACTGTGCGAAGCGATCGGAAGTACTTCGGGATAAAACGGATTTTTCACCTTTACCGACATCGTACCGTAGATACCGCATCGCGTATTCTTCGTTATTGTTCCCCACGTTTCTGCGCCTTCCCACGTAGTACCGATCTTCTCTCCCGGATGACCTATCATACCATGATGAACGATAGAAACTGTTGCAGGCATGATCGTACCCGACGCACATACAACTTCTTCATTCGTATCACTGTCGGTTATCACATGACCGAGCGCACCGTAACTGCCTGTTGTCGGTTCACAAAAAGTCAGCGTCCCGATGCCGAGTGCCGTATCTCGCACGAACAACCCTATCCGATATGACTGTGTTTCTGCACAAAATACAGGCTGACAGATGAGCGTATCTTCCGCTCCGTCACGCACAATACCAATGCTGACATCTTGTCCGATTTTTCCGCATTGCTGTACCAGCTCGGCAACCTTTTTATCATCATCAATCGGCGTATTATTGATCGTCACGATTCGATCTCCGATACGCACACCGACATCACGTGCAGGTTCTTTTTCCTCTCCACTCGCATTCGTAACCGTTGAAAAGCCAACCACCAGCACACCGCTCATCTGCATCGTAACGCCGATCGAATGACCGCCCGCCAAAACCTTGAGCGCAGGTCTTTGCTCTACGGCGATCTGCTTAACAGGAATAAAATCAAAAAGCCGCACAACAAGATGCGGCGAAGATCCTGACCTACCCTCTCCCGATACCCGAGCAACTTCTTGACACTCTTCCGACATTGTGATCGTCAACGGATACGGAAGTTCCGCCACTGTACCCCCTTCTTCAAACATCAACACTCGTTCAGGCATCGCATAAAGTGAACGCATCTGCGGAGAAATCGAAAAAGCAATGATAAAAAAAGCAACGATAATGCCAATAACAGGACGCTTCTTTCTCACTCTCATTCCTCCTTTTGTACATTATGCAGATACCTTATCAATGTCCGCCAACAGTTCTTTTTATACTTAATAAAAATATAAAACAGGCTGCCCAATGACAGCCTGTCCCTGTTAATCCCTAAAATATTCTTCAATACCTTCATATATTCCATTCGCTATCCGTTGTCGATACGATGGGTCGGATAATCGCTTGGCTTCCTTAGGATTCGATACGAATCCCATCTCGACAAGTACGCTCGGCATTGACGTATTGCGTATCACATAGAATCCTGCCCTTTGCACCCCCTTATCTTCTGCTTTGGTTCGATACACAAGATTTTTTTGTATCGTTTCTGCCAATTCTTCCGAGCGTTCATTCCCATAAAAAGTCATAGCACCATGAAAACTCGGGTCATTGTTCGAATTAGAGTGAATGCTGACAAAAATATCTCCGTCATTTCGTTCGGCAATATCAACGCGCGCCTGTAGTTCCGACCGCAGAGATGTTACCTTGGCCGCTACAGCACGGTCTGTGCTTCTCGTCATAATAACATTTGCTCCCGCCTCTTTTAACTGCTTTTCTAAGAGTAGTGCGACAGCAAGATTGTTATCTTTCTCAGTACTCCCATTGGCAACTGCACCGGGATTATAACCACCATGACCCGCATCTACGATGATCGTTTTGCCGGAAAGCGGCGCACCCAATACCAACGACTCGCTTATACCAAACGACAATAAAAAACAAAACAGAAATACGACCCACCTGCTATATTTTTTGTTCATACGATACGCCTCCCTCCTTTTAGAAAATGGCAGGCCTATCTTATCATATTTAATTACTATTTTCAATACTTATAGATATGTAATTTTTGGATGTGTTTATTCGCCGATTATTTTTCCTACCGTAGTAATCGTATATCCTTTCGTTTTCAGTTCCTGTATAAGTGATGGGAGTGCCTCTGCTGTAGACTTAGTCGGATGCATCAATATGATCGCTCCGTTTTTTATTTTTTTATGAACACGTTGTTTGATCGTTGCAGGAGACGGTTTTTGCCAGTCGATCGTGTCGATACTCCAGAGTATCGTGTCATATCCCAGCTCCTCCGCAATATGAATGACACGCTTGTCACATTCACCATAAGGCGGCGCATATAGTTTTGTCTGTATCCCTGTTATCTCACGAATGATATCTTCTGCTTTTTGTATCTGCTCGCGATTTTTTTCTGATGTGATCTGTGTCGGATGCGGATGATTGTACGTATGATTGCCTAATTCATGGTTTCCCGCAGCAATCATTTTCAATAAATCGGGATTATCCTTTGCCCATGTTCCACCAATGAAAAAAGTAATATTGATCCCCTCTTTTTCGAATGTTGACAGCATCGACGGCAGATATTCTTCACCCCAAAACACATTACACGCGAACGCAATATTGGGCTTTGACTCATCACCATGGCGAATCGCCTCACCTACCACCGAAGATTCTATCGACTCACTTCCATTTGGTAACATTGCGCTCCACAACACGATTCCGCACAGACAAAATAAAAATGACGAAAGAATACGCCTTCTATTCACGCGCAAAACAAACCCCTTCATCGCTCTTCTTCTCCTTTCGCTACCGATTGATAAACCTTATGCAAAAAGCCAAAGAAGATTGCCGAAATACAAAAATATATTCCTGCGCACAGAATACGACTGCTAACAAACCATAAACAAAAAAGACCATCGAATAATCGACAGTCTTTTTATTCTTCGGACAACAGCCATTCTACCGATACATTCAATACCTTAGCAATTGCCAGCAATTCAAAATCCGCAACAAAACGTGTTCCGATCTCGATTCTGCTGATACTGTCACGTTCTATCGTAACACCGGCAACCTGCAACTGTGCTGCAAAATCAGCTTGTGTAAGTCTGCGTTTTAATCTCGCCTCACGAATTCGCTCTCCACTGATATTCTTCTTTCCTTGGTAATCATATATCTTCACGACAGACCACCCCATGCTTCTATCTTTGTGTTAAACATCTGAATTATTCTTGTTTTTAACATATTTTCGGTATATAATTGTGTTAAAAATAAGAATTGAGTAATTATCACAAAGATTTTCTGCGAAAGAGGTCATCTCATATAAACACGTTCTCAATTACAGTACACTAACTGCAAAACATACGATTTATTGTGAAATAACGATTTAAACAATTATATTTAACAAGCATATGAAAAAACGATCGAGTTCCTGTTAATTGTTTTTTCTATATATTAAAATTCTTTTTTTCCTATTTAATAAATGCTACAATAAAAGAAAACGTTCGTACGAAAGGAGAGATCTTTGTGCCGCTCAAATTCGTTTCTGCCGATATTGTAAGTATGGCTGCCGACGCGATCATATCACCGTGCAGTCCTCATCCGATCATTACAGAATCGTTAAACGGAAGCATCTATCATACAGCAGGCGATTCACTGCTTGCCGCCCGCAAAGAAATAGGCGCGCTTCCGTTCGGACACAGTGCAGTTTCTCCCGCTTTTAACCTCCCCGCCCAATACGTAATTCATGTCGCAGTACCGCTTTGGCAAGGTGGTATGTACGAAGAGATAAGCGTACTTAGGCATTGTTACAAAACGATATTTCTTCACGCATCTCGCCTTGCACTGACCTCACTTGCAATTCCTCTTTTGGGATATGGCACACAGGGATTCCCTTATGAGATCGCACGAGAAGTATTTTTCGATACACTGATTAACGTCAAGGATATCCAAGATATTCATATCTATCTTGTCACTACACAGTCACATCTTCTAGAGCAAACAAAAAGCAGACAAGATATCTCCGATTACGTAGCTTGTCTGTTTTCTCCATCGAATAATATCGAACCGTCTGCACATACCGATACGCTGCGCATCAACGAATCCGCAACAGCCTATCGCCCGCTGTCCTCTTATGATAAAGATCTGACCTCGCGTCTGTCCCATCGAGAAAAGAGTTTTTCGGCAACACTGTTATCATATATCAAAGATCGCGGACTAAAAGAACCTGTCGTCTACAAAAAAGCCAATATCGACCGCAAACTCTTCTCCAAGATCAAAACGAATCCCAACTACCAGCCGACCAAAGCAACCGCACTTGCTTTTGCCATCGCACTCGAGCTAACATTACCCGAAACGAATGAATTTCTTCGCACAGCAGGCTATACGTTAACATAC
>JAFSAX010000188.1 GCA_017442105.1 Selenomonadales bacterium
CATCTGTCCGCATATCAACAGACCGGGCGTTATCGGTACAGTCGGTACGCTCCTCGGCGGCAAAGGCATCAACATCAGCGGCATGCAGGTCAGCAAAACGGAAGACCAAGGCACTAACATCATGGTACTTACGGTAGACAACGATGTACCGCCTGCTGTTATGGAAGAAGTTTTGGCGATCGACGGTATCTTCGGTGCAAAACTCGTAGACTTCCACGCACTCTAAGAAATAAGAGAAAACTGCCGAAGGGACTTTTCCCTCGGCAGTTTTTCGCATGAAAAAGAATGGGTGACTGACACGCCTATGCGAATCATTCAATAACATTCCTACTATTATATAGAAGTAAATGGAGGAACTTATATGAAAAAACGCATCCTCGGTAAAACAGGTCTTGCCGTCACAGAGATCGGCTTCGGTGCACTCCCGCTCCAGCGTTGTACGATGGAAGAAGCAGGCGTCGTCTTAAACGCCGTCTTAGACGCAGGAATCAACTTCATCGACACCGCGCGCGGATACACCGACAGCGAAGAAAAGATAGGCGCGCATATCGCAAACCGCAGAGGCGAATACTATCTTGCGACCAAGACGGTCAAACGGACGAAAGCAGAAGCGGCGGCAGAACTTGAAACGAGCCTCCGTAACCTCAAGACAGACTACATCGACGTATACCAATTCCACAACGTCAAATATCAGTCCGACCTCGATGCAATATTAGCCGAAGGCGGTGCGTATGAAGCTGCTCTCGAAGCCAAAGCACAAGGCAAGATCCGCCATATCGGTATCACAGGTCACGACCCTGCGCTCATGGCAAAAGCTATCGCAACAGGCTTTTTTGAAACAGTACAAGTACCATTCAACTTCATCGAGCAGAACGCGCTCAAAGAACTTATCCCGCTCGCCGAAAAAATGAACATCGGCATCATCGTCATGAAACCCTTGGGCGGCGGTCAGATACAGCAAAAATCGCGCTCGCTTCGATTCATTCTGCAGCATCCTATCACGGTCGCGATCCCCGGCATGGACGAAGTGAAGCAAATTGAAGAAAACATCGCCGCAAGCGATGCCGAGCCACTCACCGAAGCGGAGCTTGCCGAAATGCAGAAAGAAGCCGAAGAACTCGGCCCGAACTTCTGCCGCCGCTGTGCATACTGCGCACCGTGCACCGTCGGCATCGACATCGCACAATGCTTTATCTTCCACCTGCAATACACAGCCTACGGCATGCAGGACTCTATCCCTGCCAGATACGCAGGTCTTGATGTCAAGGCATCTGCCTGCATCGACTGTGGTGTGTGCGAAACGCGTTGTCCGTATGACATTCCGATCCGCGAGCGTCTTCGTCAAGTGGCGAAAGACTTGGGCTAAGCTCCACAGCAAGATATCCGAACCTTGAGGCAAGCTTCGGATATACATGGCAGAACAAAAATGCCGCACCGACCCCGACCATGCTGAACGGTATGCCGACAACGAGCATACTTGCGAGCGAGAACGGGTCACGGTCGACAACTGCAAGAAACGACCCGATGAATAAAAATCCCGCCATCTGCGTCACAAACAGCGGAGCGATGAGCGGGCGCGGGTCTATCTTCATAACGAAGTATCGCACATTAGACCACTCCTTTTAAATAAGAATAAAGTGAGGGAAACCATGAACGACATCTACGATATCGCCATCATCGGAGGCGGTCCCGCGGGACTGTCTGCCGCTCTCACCGCGCGTATCCGCGGGCAAAAAGTCGCCCTGTTCGAACATCTCGACTTCAGTCGTAAGCTGCAGCGCGCCCACGACGTAGACAACTACCTCGGCATGCCGCATCGCACAGGTACGGATATCATGCGCGAGATGGCAGACCATGTACTGGCACACAAGCCCGACGTCATTCGCGAGAAGGTCATCTCCGTATTCCCCGGCAAAAAAGATTTCACCATCGCCTGCAAGGAAGAGATGTACACCGCAAGCGCCGTCATCATTGCGACAGGCGTGACGAGCAGTAAGCTGTTTGATGGCGAAAAACAGCTCCTCGGCAAAGGCGTCAGCTATTGCGCAACGTGTGACGGGATGTTCTTCCGCGGAAAAACAGTCGCCGTCATCTCCTATGGGCAGGAAGGCGAGAGCGATGCCTGCTACCTTGCGAACCTCTGCAAAGAAGTCTACTACATTCCGCAATACCGCGCCGACATGAACCTGCGCGCCGACAATATTATTGTAGAAAACGTCGTCCCGCGCCGCATCGAAGGCGAGAAAAAGACCGAACGACTTGTGACGAACAAAGGCGAACTTGCCGTAGACGGCGTATTTATCATACGCGAATCCGACCCTGTCGAAAACCTTGTCAGAGGACTTACCCTCGACGGTACGCATATCGCCGTCGATCGACAGATGCGCACGAACATCAAAGGGCTCTACGCCTGCGGTGACAATACAGGCAGACCGTATCAGGTATCAAAAGCCGTCGGCGAAGGCCTTGTCGCCGCTCTCAGTGCCGTAGAGTACCTCCACGAACAGGCAAACACAGCCGAATCGTAAAGATAAGGCTCACAAGACCGAGCATCGGCAAGACCGACTGCACCAGCGTCGTAAATCCTGCCTGACTGGCGGCGAAGCATACGGCAAGAAAAAATGCCGAACAGACACGCTCCGACCGTACGTACGGCGCACATAGCCGACACGCGCCGATGAGTGCACCGAGCGCACTCGTCACCATCGACAGAGATAAGATGAGCGCGTATCCGCAGTAGCATGACGCATCCTGCATCTCGGCGACCATCAGCATCGGGATCGGCTCGCGCACGGCTTCTTCATAGTGGAGCATCACCACCAAAAGAAGCATCGCAAGCAAAAGAAACAGCGTCGTGCCTGCCAGCACCGCGCCTATGCGTATCGCGAGCGGTCGCATCGGAGGCAGAGAGATGAGCGCAGGCAGACACATCGCCAGATTGTACGAAGCATAGTAGAGGCAGTCCGTCAGCAAGGGCATCGGTACAGGCGAAATGACCATCATCGGCAAAAGATGATCGCGGTGATAAAAGAGCGAACAGACTGCCATCACAGCTACGACGACGATCACGAGCGGCGTCACCGCCATATTCGCAAGCGGCAGCATACGCGTACCGCCGAGCGACAGCGCGCAGAGAAGCACGGCAAGCGCACCGGTGCCGACGACGGAAGGAACGCCCAGCGATGCACCGAGCGCACCTGCGCCCGAGAGCATCACAGACAGCATCGTCAGCCAGAAGATGCCCAGCATCGCACGCATGACGGGAGAAGCCCTGCCGAACAAAAGGCGAAGCACATCATCACGGCTCTCTGCCTTGCGGGCGATGAGCATCAGACGCGCACCCAGCAGTGCAAGCACCGCGCCTGC
>JAFSAX010000189.1 GCA_017442105.1 Selenomonadales bacterium
GAAGCCGTGCTTTTGGCGCGGCCGACACAGTCACTGACGCTCTATATCCAGCAGGCAATGAGAGCGATGCGCCCGGATAAGAACAATCCTGCAAAACGTGCCGTCATCATCGATCACGTGGGGAATGTGTTTCGCCATGGTCTGCCCGATGAGGACAGAATGTGGTCGCTCGAGACGAAGCGAAGAAAGGCAGCACCGCGTGCAGTCGGTGTGAAGGTGTGTGAGCGCTGCTTCAAGGCGTACTGGTCAGCTTCGGTATGTCCGTATTGCGGGTATGCTCCGCCGAAAGCTGAACGCGAGGAGATGCCGAAGGAAGCTGACGGGCAGCTCCTGAAGGTAGAGGATGTAGAACGTAAGGCCCGCAGGCAGGAGGTCGGCAAGGCTCGTTCGATCGAGGAATTGGAACAGATCGCTATCAGACGCGGATATTCGATGCGATGGGTAACACATATTGCAAAGGCGAAAGGGATAAAGAGGTACGGACGATGTTAGAGCATGATTTGCAGAATCAAATTCGAGTAGGGGTATCAGAGAGATCTTCGGCGACCTTATTCCGTGCCAATGTCGGAATGGCATGGACAGGCAAACGAGTACACAGAGAAGGCGGCAATGTACGGATAGAAGATGCGCGGCCGTTGTCAACAGGTCTGCCGAAGGGGTTTCCCGATCTGTTCGGACTTCGGCCGCTTTTGATCACGCCCGAGATGGTAGGTCAGACGATCGCTCAATTCGTGTTTATCGAAGTGAAACAGCCTAAGAGAAAACCGACAGAAACACAAAGAGCGACAATGGATTTTTTGATAAAACAAGGCGCGTGCGGTGGTGTGGCTCATTCGGCCGAAGAAGCAGTTCGAATATTGAATGAGAAGGGAGGTGCTAAGTAGTGAATACGGAAAAATTCCTAGCTGAGCTGTATCGATTCAGTGAAGGATATACCTATTTGTGGACAAGACAGAAGAAGAGGACATACCAATTCCCGATCGATGATCTGCAGGCGATGGTCGCATGTGCTGATGAACAGTCTCGTTTGCAACGGGATGTATATTTCGGTGTCTGTACCACGCAAAAAAGTCTGGGCGACTATGATCGTACCAAAAACGAAGACATCAGCAGTATATCGGCACTGTGGGTCGATATCGATATTGCGGACGGCAATCATGCTGCCAAAAATTTGCCGCCTGATGTTATGTCAGCACGATCGCTTCTTCCGACAGAATATGAACCGTCGATCGTTGTTTTCTCCGGGCATGGACTGCACGTGTATTATCTTCTGAAGGAAGCGTGGGAGCTTGAGTCTGCCGAGCAGCAAGCACAGGCAAGCGGGTATCTTCGCCGATTACAGGGAGCAGTCAGAGCGCGGGCGGCAGAGCATGGCTGGCACATCGATGCAGTCAGTGATCTGGCAAGAGTGCTGCGTCTCCCGGGGACGAAGAATTATAAAGACATCAATGCGCCGATCGATTGCGTTGTCATCGAGGCAAATGAGCCTGTCCTGCGATACAATGTCAGCGACTTTGATTCTCTGCCCGAAATTACAAGCGATGTGCAGACAGATAAGCGTGCGGGCGGATTCGAGCGGCGCGAGACCGATGAGCCTGTCGACAATATGCTTGCGAATTGTGCATTTCTTACTCATTGGCAGCTCCACTATAAGACATTGACAGAGCCTGTCTGGATGGCAGCGTGTACGAATCTGATACGTGGAGTCGGCGGGGAAGACATCGTTTTGGCTGCAGCACGTGACTGGCTCGGCGATAAATATAACGAGGCAGAGACGAAGAAGAAAATACAGCACTGGTTAGATGAGGCACATCCGACGACTTGTCAATTCATTCAGAATCAGCTTGATTTTAA
>JAFSAX010000190.1 GCA_017442105.1 Selenomonadales bacterium
CATGGTGTGGTCCTTGCCGCAGGGTGGTACCGATCGTTGAGGAGATCGCGGAGGAGAATCCCGATATCAAGGTGGGTAAGGTCAATGTCGATGAGGAGGTTGAGCTCGCGGAGAAGTTCGGCGTGATGAGTATTCCGATGCTTGTTGTGCTGAAGAATGGCGAGGTCGTGAATCAGTCGGTCGGCATGAAACCGAAACATCAGATTTTGGAGATGATCGATGAGGCGTAAATGTCTGTGTTGATTATCTGAGAGAGAAAGGTCATATGAAAATGGGTAAATAAAAAGGGTACCGATTCGAGTCGGTGCCCTTGTATTTTTATTCTGCGAGTTGTTTTAGTTTTGTGCGGTCGAGTATTTCGATGGTACCGCGGGAGAGTTTGATAGAGCCTTCGTTTTGGAAGTAGCGGAGCATTCTTGTTACGACTTCGCGCGGGTTGCCCATATGGTTGCCGATCGTTTCATGGGTGATCTTGAGGATGTGGCTGTTTTCGAGGCGCGATTCTTCCAGGAGGAAGGCGGAGAGGCGTTTGTCGAAGCTTTTCCAGAGGATCTGTTCGAGAAGCCAGATGATCTCAGAGAAGCGTGTGGCCATGAGTTCGCAGGTGTAGTTGGCAACGGTGGCTGACGATTCCATCAGTTTTTTGTATGCGTTCGGTAAGATGATCCAAAGTTCGGTGTCTTTTTCGGCTTCGATGATGACTTCGAATTGAAGGCTGGTCATCATGCAGGCTGCGGAGAATAGGCACATGTCGTGTTCGAACAGACGGTATAAGGTGAGCTCGCGGCCGTCTTCGGAGAGCATATAGGAGCGCAGTTGTCCCGAGCCGACGAGGAGAAGGCCTGTACAGCTGATGTTGCCGTCGTGGATGACGGTTCCTTTGGTCACTTTTCGGAAGAGGATGTTTTGCGAGAGGTATCGTTGTTCATCGGGGGTTAGTTTGTCCCAAATAGGAAAGTATAAAGAAAAGTCCATTATGCTCCCTCCTTGTTTGCAGTATAAGGGATGAAGGGGGAAGCTGTCAATTATATGTTGGGATACGGTTGTATATCACATAATATACTAGATGTATATATTATGTGATAATGTCACAGAAGATGGATATGGTGGTTGGTATAATAAAAAAAAAACGAGAGGAGCTATGAATATGGCTATGATGAAGATAGATGGAATGAATTTTGCGGAAGTGATCGGTGGAGGGCAGCCTGTTTTGGTAGAGTTCGGAGCACCGTGGTGTGTATATTGTCGTCGTATTGAGCCTGTGCTGAAGAAGGTGGCGGAGCAGTATGACGGTAAGCTTATGGTAGGTGCAGTCGATATTGATGTGTCGCCGAAGCTTGCTGAGGAGCATGGAATCGAGTTGGTGCCGACGCTTGTGCTGTTCAAGGATGGGCAGGCGCTTGGTGATGTTGTCAATCCTGCGTCGAAGGCGCAGATCGATGCGTGGATCCGTGAAACGGTGGATGTTGGATAATGGTGGATGAAGGAGGTATTATGATGAAGCACATTTATGATATGATCGTGATCGGTGGAGGGCCTGCGGGGTATACGGCGGCGCTTTATGCGACGCGGGCAGGTCTTGATACGTTGGTGTTGGAGAAGATGTCGGCGGGCGGACAGATGACGCAGACGATGCAGATAGATAATTATCCCGGATATGATGAGGGGATTGATGGCTTTTCGCTCGGAGAGAAGATGCAGGCAGGGGCGGAACGATTCGGTGCCAAATCGGAGATGGTAGAGGTCTATTCGGCTGTGCTTGATGAACCTGTTAAGAGGATCAATACGAGCGAGGGCGAGTTTTTTGCACGGACGGTCGTGATCGCGACGGGTGCGGAGCATAGATATCTCGGTGTAGAGAATGAAGAGAAGTTCGTTGGCAAGGGTGTTGCGTATTGTGCTGCTTGCGACGGTATGTTTTATCGTGGTAAGACGGTTGCCATCGTAGGCGGTGGTAATTCGGCAGCTGCTGATGCGCTTATTTTGTCGCGTATCTGCAAGAAGGTCATCTTGATCCATCGCAGAGATACGCTTCGTGCGACGAAGATATACCATGATCCGCTTCACAAAGCGGAAAATATCGAATTCCGTTGGAACAGTACGATCAGTGAGCTTAAGGGTGATGGACGATTGAGTGGATTGATGCTCCGCGATGTCAATACGGGCGAGGTGTCGGAGCTTCAAGTGGACGGATTGTTCGTCAGCATTGGTCGCAGTCCTGCGACGGCGCTGTTCGATGGTCAGCTTGTGCTTGATGATAATGGCTATATCGTAGCAGACGAATCGACACGGACGAATCTGGATGGCGTATTCGCAGTTGGTGATGTGCGTACGAAGGTACTGCGCCAGGTTATCACGGCGGCGGCAGACGGTGCTGTTGCGGCACATTATGCTGAGGAGTATCTGGCTGTTCATAAGTAGAGAGTGTATTATAAAAAAGATTTTCAACCGAGCTGTGGTGAACGGTTCGGTTGATCGTTTTTATGAGAAAATACCAAATAAGTCAATAGATATAAAAATAATAAATTTTAATTTAAAAATATAACAAAAATAGGAAAAAATATTGATTTTATCAATAAAAAGGGATAAAATG
>JAFSAX010000191.1 GCA_017442105.1 Selenomonadales bacterium
AATAGATCGTCATCTGAAAGGGTGACGTTTTATTAAAATAAACACATCAAAATAATTTGATTTGACAGGGAGGGTACACAGATGAATGTGTGGTCATTTATTCAGGAACAGGTACTTGGGATGCAGTGGCTAAGTGAGGCGATCGGCAATAGTCTGCTCAACATAGGGGTGGATATCGGCGGTCAGATCGGGGCAAGTGTGCGGTTCTTCCTTTATGATACGATCAAGATCATGATCCTGTTTAATGTATTGATATTGTTGATATCGTATATCCAGAGCTATTTTCCGCCCAAGCGTGCGAAACGTATTCTCGGACGATTTCATGGTATTGGTGCCAATTGTGCGGCGGCTCTTCTCGGCACGGTGACACCGTTCTGTTCTTGTTCGTCCATTCCGATCTTTATCGGTTTTACGCGGGCGGGGCTGCCGCTCGGAGTTACATTTTCTTTTCTTATATCGTCGCCGATGGTTGATCTTGGTTCGCTTGTCCTGTTGATGAGTATTTTCGGCTGGAAGGTTGCCGTCGCATATGTGCTGTTGGGGCTGGGCATTGCTGTTGTCGGCGGATTGGTGATCGAGTATCTGCGCTTAGAGGATGAAATAGAGGAGGAGATTGGAGATGTTCGTTCGATTGACGATGCACAGGAAGATGCTCCTTTCATTGAGCGGGCGCGATTCGCGTGGGAGTGTATGACCTT
This sequence comes from Selenomonadales bacterium, assembly GCA_017442105.1. Classification (NCBI taxonomy): domain Bacteria; kingdom Bacillati; phylum Bacillota; class Negativicutes; order Selenomonadales; species Selenomonadales bacterium. Next base: position 699 of record JAFSAX010000191.1, read on the forward strand.
TACTGCACGCAAGGTTGCTCCGTATATCCTGGTTGGTGTCGGTATCGGTGCATTTATACATAATTGGATACCCGAGAACTTTATTGTTCGAGTGCTTGGATCGGATAATCCGTTCGGCGTTGTGATCGCCACGATTGCGGGTGCGCCTGTTTATGCAGATATTTTTGGCGTGATCCCGATTGCTGAGGCACTATTGGCGAAAGGTGCACAGCTCGGAGTAGTGCTGTCGTTCATGATGGCTGTGACGACGTTGTCTCTGCCGTCAATCATCATGCTTCGCAAGGCTGTCAAACCGAAACTGCTTGGTGTATTCATCTTGGTCTGCATTATCGGTATCATTATCGTTGGATACTCTTTCAATGCGGCAGAATATCTGCTAATATGACTGAATCAGAAAAGGTGTTTGATATTTAATTCGTTTTATATCAAAATTAGTTAAATATACCTATAAAATACACATTAATCGTTTGACTCGAAAACATAATACGTGGTACAATGATTAAACTAGTAGAACTGTATCTGATTTAGTTAGGTGGGTATAAATTGATTAGTGTAACAAAATTGTTATTTGCAACAGATTATTATGGGGATACGCTTCGTTATTCGGAGGATTCCCGTGAGGCAAAACATGGTGTGCGCGTAGGTGCAGGCCCTGTTGTTGTATGGAACTCGACGAAAACTTGTAATCTTAAATGCCGTCATTGCTACATGAATTCCGATGCACAGAAATATGAAGGTGAGTTGACGACGGAAGAAGCAAAACGCTTTATTGACGATCTCGCTGAATTCAATGTACCGGTACTTCTTTTCAGCGGCGGCGAACCGCTCATGCGTAAAGACTTCTTCGAGCTTGCCGAGTATGCGGCGGCAAAAGGAATCCGCCCAACGCTTTCGACGAACGGTACGCTTATCACGCGTGAAGTTGCCGAACGCATTAAAAAGATCGGTGTCGGCTATGTCGGTATTTCGCTTGATGGCTTACAGGAAGTCAACGACAAATTCCGCGGCAAAGAAGGCGCGTTCCAAGCGGCGATGGAAGGTATCCAGAACTGCGTAGCTGTCGGTCAACGCGTTGGTCTTCGTTTTACGATCAACCATCATAATATTCAAGAGCTTGACCGCATTTTTGACTTCATCGAAGAAAAAGGCATCAATCGTGTCTGCTTCTATCATCTCGTTTATTCCGGTCGCGGTAATGCGATGATGGACGAGGACGTTACGCCTGAGCAGTCGCGTATGGCGATGGATACGATCATTCGTCGTACACGTGATTTCGAAGAACGTGGTCTTGAAAAAGAAATTTTGACTGTCGACAACCATTGCGATGGTGTATATATGTATTTGCAGGCACTCAAAGAAGGCCGCACCGAATTGGCTGAACAGATGCTTAAATTCATCTCGATGAACGGTGGTAACCGCAGTGGCATGGCGTTTGCCGAAGTCGATCCGCTCGGTTATGTGCATCCCGACCAGTTCACGCAGCATCATACGTTCGGTAATGTTCGCGAACGCAAATTCGGTGATATCTGGACGGATATGACGCATCCGATCCTTGCAGGTCTGAAAGACCGCAAACAGCTTCTTAAAGGTCGCTGTGCAAAATGCAAATTCCTTGCCAACTGCAATGGTAACTTCCGTACACGTGCAGAAGCAACGACGGGTGACTTCTGGGAGTCCGATCCTGCTTGCTATTTGACGGATGAAGAGATCG
>JAFSAX010000192.1 GCA_017442105.1 Selenomonadales bacterium
TATGTACAGCAACAATATCTTCCCGATAAACTTACAAAAGCAACTTATTACCGTCCAACGAATAACGGATATGAGCAGAATATCAATGAAATGAAAAATAAACGTAAAAAATAATTATTTTCCGTTGATAGCTATTGACAATGTGGTGAGAATCTGTTATTTTAATAATAGATAAAACACATATACTTAATAGGAAATGCATAAACACTGTATGTTTCAACCACATTAGCAGTAAGACTATAATGATAAGGGGAAATGATTATGAGAAAGGTTTATTTTGATCATTCGGCAACGACACCGACAGCTCCGGAAGTTGCTTCTCTGATGGTAGAATATATGACGACCCATTACGGTAATCCGTCGAGTGTACACAGCTTCGGTCGTGAAACGAAAAAGGCGCTTATCAAGGCGCGTGCACAGGTAGCTGACCTGATTGGCGCGAATCCGCTTGAGATCCTCTTCACAAGTGGTGGTACCGAGGCGGACAACATCGCGATCCGTGGTGTAGCCAAAGCGAATAAAAAACGCGGCAATCACATCATCACGACGCAGATCGAGCACCATGCTGTACTGCACGCGTGCGAAGCGCTTGAGAAAGAAGGTTTCCGCGTAACGTATGTACCTGTCGATGAATATGCGCGCGTGAATCCGAAGGATATCGAAGACGCGATTTGCGACGATACGATCTTAATTAGTGTGATGTTCGCCAATAATGAAGTCGGTACACTTCAACCGATCAAGGAGATCGGCAAGATCGCCAAAGAACGCGGCATCTATTTCCATACGGATGCGGTGCAGGCGGTCGGCAACTATCCGATCGATGTGAACGAATATGGGATCGACCTCTTGACGATGTCGGCGCATAAATTCCATGGGCCGAAAGGAGTTGGAGCGCTCTATATCAGAAAAGGCGTGAAGATCAGACCGATCTCGTTTGGTGGTGCGCAAGAGCGTACGCTTCGTCCGGGTACAGAAAACATTCCGGGTATCATCGGTCTTGGTAAGGCGGCTGAGATCGCCAAAAGAGAGCTAGAGGGTAAGATCGCGCACGTACAAAGACTTCGCGACAGACTTTTGGCAGGTATCCCGGAGCGGATTGACGAAGCAAAGCTCAACGGACATCCGACAGAGCGTATGCCGGGCAATGTAAACTTCAGTTTCCGTTATATCGAAGGAGAGGCACTCCTTCTCAACCTTGACTTGAGAGGTATTGCAGGGTCGAGTGGTTCGGCTTGTACGTCAGGTTCACTTGATCCGTCGCACGTTCTCTTGGCGATGGGAATCTCGCATGAGATCGCACACGGTTCGCTCCGACTTAGCTTGGGGCGCGATAATACAGACGAAGATGTGGACTACTGTTTGGAAGTGTTGCCCGAGATCGTGGCAAGACTGAGAAGCATGTCGCCACTCTACAACGGTAATAAGGAGGCATAACGTATGTATACAGATAAAGTAATGGATCATTTCACGAATCCACGCAATGTAGGAGAAATAAAAGACGCAAGCGGTGTCGGTGAAGTCGGCAACGCAAAATGCGGTGATATTATGAGAATCTATCTTGATATCGAAGATGGTCGTATCAAAGATGTCAAGTTCAAAACGTTCGGCTGTGGTGCGGCGATCGCGACGAGCAGCATGGTGACAGAGCTTGTTATGGGCAAAACGCTCGAAGAAGCATTAGAAGTAACGAACAACACAGTAGCAGAAGCGCTTGACGGACTTCCGCCGGCGAAGATGCACTGTTCGAACTTGGCGGCAGATGCGATGCATGCAGCAATTCAAGATTATATGAAAAAAGAGAAAGTGCAGGCATAAACGATGAAAAAGCAACGCGTTGTAGTTGCGATGAGCGGAGGAGTGGACAGTTCTTTAACTGCCGCTCTTTTGCTGCGTCAAGGCTACGAAGTAATCGGCGTGACGATGCGCCTTTGGAATGACCCGACGTTACCGAAAACAGAAGAAGACTCGTCCAAGCGAGCTGTCGATGATGCGAAAGCCGTTGCCGATGCACTCGGCATTGAGCTTCATGTCGTAGACTATTACGATCTGTTTGCAGAGAAGATCGTTTCGTATTTTATTCGTGAATATCAGCGTGCGAGAACACCGAATCCTTGTATCGTTTGCAATCAGGAGTTGAAGTTCGGCGCACTTCTTGCCAAAGCACGCGAGCTCGGTGCGGATTATCTTGCAACAGGACATTATGCGCAGATCACGTACGATGAAGCACGTGATGAATATTTTCTCAAAAAAGGTCTCGATCCGAAAAAAGATCAGTCATATGTACTATATCATATGAAACAGGATGTGCTCAGACAGTTCTTGTTTCCGCTCGGTGGTATGGAAAAGAATGAAACGCGTCGCTTGGCAGAAGAGATGGCGCTTCCTGTTGCGCATAAAAAGGAAAGTCAGGATATCTGTTTTATTCCCGACAATGATTACAAGGGCTTCTTGGAACGTCATTGTCCGAAGATGTTCCGCGCAGGGAAGATCATTGATATGAAAGGCAATGTACTTGGTAAGCATAACGGATTGGCTCGCTATACGATCGGTCAGCGCAAAGGGCTCGGTCTGGTAGCACCGCATCCGCTCTATGTTGTCGGCATGGATCAAAAGACGAATACATTGTTCGTTGGTGAGAATAAGGACTTATTTATCCATGACTTGATCGCAGAAGATGTGTCGTTCGTGGCAAAAGAATCTCCGACGGAGCCGTTTGTGGCAGAAGCGAAGATACGCTATGCCGCACCGCCTGCTCGGGCTCGTATCACACCGATGAAGAATGGTCGTGCGCTCGTATCGTTCGACGAACCGCAACGTGCGATGACACCGGGACAGTCGGTCGTATTCTACGATGGTGATACTGTTCTTGGCGGCGGTATTATCCGCGAACCGATCCGCGAAGAAAAATAAACATAGCATAAGAGAATGTTACCCTATTTGCCAAGACGACAAATAGGGTGATTATTTTTTTTAACTAGTTTAGAAAGATAATTGTTTTCAATTAACGTAAAAA
>JAFSAX010000193.1 GCA_017442105.1 Selenomonadales bacterium
CCCCTATTCTTCTTGGAGTTCTTCCCACGCGCTGTATTTGGCTTCGAGCTTCTTGGCAGTCGCTTCGTATTCTGCGGTGAGATCGGCGGCTGTCTGCTGGTCGGCATGGCTCTCGGGCAAGCTGAGTTGGTATTCAAGACCTTTGAGTTCCATTTCGAGCATGACGATCTCTCCTTCGATGTCGTGCACTCGTTTCTCGCGTTCTTCGGCGCTCATAGTGCGCTTGGGCTTGGCTGTCGGTTTTGGTTTGTCTTCTGTTTTTTCTGCCTGCGGGGCAGGTCGCTGTGTTTTTTCTTTGGGAGGTACGGAAGCTTGCTGTGCGAGGCGCAGTGCTTCTTCTTCGGCACGTTCGCGTTCTTTCATTTCTTGGTAATAGCTGTATGTGCCGTTGTAGGAGGTGAGCTTGCCGTCGTCGAGTTCGACGATCCAGTTGGCTACTTTGTCTAAAAAGTATCGGTCATGCGATACGGCGAGGAAAGTGCCGGGGAAGCTCATGAGTGCCGATTCGACGGCTTCTTTGGCGGGGATGTCGAGATGGTTGGTCGGTTCGTCGAGGACGAGGAAGTTGGCACCGCTCATCATCAGTTTGAGGAAGGCAACGCGTGCTTGCTCGCCGCCGCTAAGGTCGCCGATGATCTTATACACGTCTTCTCCGCGGAAGAGGAAGGCACCGAGATATCCGCGCGCTTGTTCGAGTGTGACGCCGAATTCGCCGACGATCTCGTCAAGTAATGTATTGGCATGATTGAGGCCTTCGTGATGCTGTGAGAAGTAGCCGACTTTGACGCGGTTTCCGAGTTTGACACGGCCTGTGGGGCTGGTAAGTTCGCCTGTGAGGAGCTTGAGGAGCGTGGTCTTGCCTGCGCCGTTGGGGCCGATGAGGGCGATGCCGTCACCGTTCTTGACGACAAGATCAAGTCCTGCGAACACGGTGCGCCCGTCGTAATGTGCGCTGACGTTTTCAAGCTCGGCGACACGCTGGGCACATTCTGCGGGCGGATGAAAGGCGAAGTATTGGAAGGTGGATGCTTCGGGCGGAAGGACGATGCGTTCTAAGCGTTTGAGCTGTTTTTCACGGCCGCGTGCTTGTTTTGATTTGATGCCTGCTTTGTATTTGCGGATGTATTCTTCGGTCTTGGCGATCTGTGCCTGCTGTTTGTCGTAAGCACTCTTTAGCGCGCGATCGTTGAGCGTTTTTTGCTCGAGGTAGCGTGTGTAGTTGCCGCGGTAGACGTCGGCGGTATGGTGTTCGAGCGATACGATGCCTGTTACGACGTGGTCGAGGAAGTAGCGGTCGTGCGAGATGAGGAGTACGCCGCCACTATATTCGGCGAGGAATTTTTCGAGCCATTCGACCATTTTGATGTCGAGATGGTTGGTAGGTTCGTCAAGGAAGAGGAAGTCGGGCTGGCGAATGAGGGCTTTGGCAAGGAGGATACGGGTGATCTGTCCGCCCGAGAATTCGCTTACTGTTCGCTCCATGTCTGCTTCGCCGAAACCGAGGCCGTGTGCGACGCGTCTGACGAGGGCTTCGTATTGGTAGCCGCCCGCCTGCTCATAAAGGAGTGTGATGCGTTCGTAACGGCGCATGGCGGTCGCAAGCTTTTCTTCGTCTTGTTCTTCGGAGATGATGGTTTCGAGGTCGGCGAGTTCTGCGCGCCATGCGAGGATCTCGTGATATGCGCTGTGAAGCTCGTCCCAGAGGGTGCGGTCGGTCATCTCGGTCTGTTGTTCGACGTAGCTGATGCGTACGCCTTGCGGGATGATGACTTCGCCTGCGGTGGCTTCTTCTTCGCCGAGGATACAGCGCAGGAGCGTCGATTTGCCTGTGCCGTTGGGGCCGATGAGGCCTATCTTGTCGCCGTGGGCGATCGTGAAGCTGACGTTATGAAAAATCTCATTTATGCCGAAGGCTTTGGTTAGGTCTTGGATTCTGATTACTTCCATGTGTGTTCTCCTATGTTTTCTATGGTATCCTTGCGAGCCGTTCGAGGTAAGCAAGGGTATTGTCTGTGTCGGTGCGATGTACGAGGTCGCAGAGGTGTATGATATGTCCGCTTGCGAGTGCGATGCCGTCTGTGACTGCATGGTGCTCGACGGCTCGATGCAGAATACGTATGCGTTCGTCCTGTTCTGCAAGGCGCGCGAGGATGGCGCGTGTCATGTCGTTCGATGCGATGTCTACGACGATGATTTCACTGTTTGCATGGTGGTCGATGATGCGCATGGCACTGCGGATGAGGTGTTCTATCTCATGTTCTGCGTTCTGCACGATGAAAAGAACGGTGGCAGGCGGTGTGTTGGTGCGCTTTTTATAGTGCCACAGTTCTTCAATAAGGCAATAGATGCCAAAGAGCGCGAGCGAGATGATGAGAACGGCTGTTTCATATCCGACGGTCATGTGGTTCCCTCCTTTTTGCTGTATCGTATGCAGGAGGGCATTATGTTGCTATTCGAGTATGATCCAGTTCTGTTTGATGGCAGTAAGTGCCGCTTGGGTACGGTCGGCGACGTTCATCTTGCGGAAGATACGCGTGAGATGATTTTTGACCGTTTTTTCGCTGATGAACAGTTCTTCGGCGATCGCCTGATTGGACATGCCTTGTGTGATGCATTTGAGGACTTCGAGTTCTCTGATGCTGAGCGGTTCTTGGCTCTTGTGCGGTGTGACGACGGCAGGTATTTCGTCGTCGGTGAATACGCGTTCTCCGCGCGCGATGCGCACAGCGGTATCAATGAGTTCGGCGGGGTCTGCGTATCGCGCGAGGTATCCGTATGCTCCAAGACGGAAGGCGGCGCGCCGTTCGCTCCGCTTGGTGGTGCCGATGAGAAGTACACGCGTCGTGCTGTGCATGAGGTATAGTTGATGGAGTATCTCACGGCTGTGAAATATGGGGATGTCATCACTTAGGATAAGGATATCGGGACGAAGACGCGCTGTTTTTTTGATGGCTTCTTCACCGTCTACAGCTTCGGCTGTCACGCGTATCCAGTCGCAGTCTTCGAGCGTACGTCTGATGCCGATGCGAAAAAGCGGTATGGCATCGGCTATGATGATGTTAGTTTTCGTTTTTCGCATAGGCGTTCCTTTCGTTTATGAAATAGGTCTTTTTTCCTATTCGCTGTTTATGTGAAAAATCCTTGCCGAGAAAAAAATAAGACGGCTCGAGGCCGTCTTATTTTGGTTACTGCTGTGCTTTTTTCTGCTGCATGAGTGGGCCGAGGATACGTTTGTAGCCTTCTACGCCCGGTTGATCGAATGCGTCTACGTTTGCAAGCTCGCCTTCGTATGCGATGGAGAGTGCCAAGAGGTAGAGAAGTTCGCCGAGGTGGAATGCATTCAGTTTCGGCAAATGGAATACTGCGTTCATGCGATCGTCGCCAACGAGTGCTTGTGCGTTCGATTCGAGTGCCGCCTGAAGTGCCGCACTGATAGGAAGTCCCGAGATATCGGAGAGCTTCGGTGCGGACGGGAAGGCATCGGGGATCATCGGATCGCTTTCCCACTGACCGACTTCGAGGAACTGGACGACTTTGTTGTGTTTGCCGTCTTGGTGCTGTTGTGTCTGCGCGTGCATGTCGGTGGTGCCGACTGCGACGATCGGTGTACGGCCGTAGAATACGGTGTCGCCGTTACGGTCGAGGCGTTTGCCGAGCGATTCTGCGAGAAGCTGGATGTACCATTCTGCCGTCGATTTGAGGTTGTCGGCATACGGCATGAATACTTCGATATCACGGCCGTATGTTTCGGCTGCGATGTATTTGAGTACGGCGTTCATAAGTGCCGGGTTGTCTGTTACGCTGTCCGTCTGACACGCTTCGTCCATGGCACGTGCGCCCGCGAGGAAGGCTTCGATGTCGAATCCGATGCAAGCGGCTGTGATGAGGCCTACTTCGGAGAAGATGCTGAAGCGACCGCCTACGCCGTCCGGTACGGAGAAGGTATCCCAACCTTGCTCGGTCGCGAGTTTTTTGAGAAGGGTCGGTTTTTCTTCGTTCGGGTCGGTGACTGCCGTAACGGATACGCTGATGCCTTCTGCCTGGCAGAGTGCCGTGTAGAGGATCATGAATGTTGCCATCGTGTCGAGCGTACTGCCCGATTTAGAGATGACGACGAGTTTTACACGATAGTCTTCACCGCCGTGTGCTTTCGCTTTGCGCGCATTGCGGAGAATTTCTGCGAGGAGTTCTTCTGTCGAGCGCGGGTCGAGGTTGTTGCCGCTGAAGTAGAGTTTCGGATAACCGCCGCGTTCTTCTTTCGTCATGGAGTTCCAATATGCACCGCATTGTACATCATAGAGTACGCGGTTGCCGAGATACGAGCCGCCGATACCGAACGAGATGACAGCATCGGTACTTTCTTTGAGTGCTTCACCAAAATCCAAGAGGCGTTTGATCGATGCAGGCGAGTTGAGATTGCCTTCTGCAACGTACGGAAGCTGGCTGAAGAGGACGCGTTCGGGTTCGCCGTCTTTCGACAGGTGGCCGCGAATAACGCCGTCACGACGCATCACACGGATAGCTTCTTGCGCCGCTTTGATCTTATCTTGGATCGCTTCGATATCAGCCGCAGTGATCTTGCCTTCGCCTACCATATTGGCATAGTCGAATGCAAAACCCGAGGCCAGTACCAATTTATCTTTGTCCATATAGTCACCTTCTTGTTATTGTTTGCGCGCAGTTTCCATCTGCGCCAAAATATCTTCTACTGCACGGTCGCTTGTTTCACGACCGAACATATCTGCCAAGTATTGTACGAAATTACGTCTGAGTTCGGGACGCTTCAAGGCAAATTCGACCGTTGCTTCCAAGAAGCCTTGCTTGTCGCCGATATCATAGCGACGGCCTTTGAAGCGATATGCATACATCGGCTCATTCTGTGCCAATGTACAAAGCGCGTCTGTCAGCTGGATCTCTCCGCCTTTGCCCGGCTGTTGCGTAGCAAGGATGTCGAATACTTTCGGCGAGATGATATATCGGCCGAGCACGGCAAGGTTCGACGGTGCTTCAGCGACAGCAGGTTTTTCTACCAAATCGCGCACTCGCCAGACATCGTCCGTGATCATTTCGGGTAATACGATACCATAGCTCGATACCTTATCTTCGGCGACTTCCTGTACGCCCAAGATACTGCCTTCGTATTCGCTATATTTGTCGATGAGCTGACCAAGACATGGTCTGTCGGCATCGACGACATCATCGCCGAGCATGACAGCGAACGGTTCGTTGCCGACGAACTGTCTGGCACAGAGGATCGCATGACCGAGCCCTTTGGCTTCTTTTTGGCGGATATAGTGGATATCCACATCAGCGATCTCTTGTACCAATGAGAGAAGTTCGTCTTTGCCTTGCTCTTTGAGCAGTAATTCCAGCTCAACAGAACGGTCAAAGTGGTCTTCGATCGCTCGTTTATTGCGTCCCGTGATAATGAGTATCTCTTCGATTCCAGAAGATATAGCTTCTTCGATGATATACTGGATCGTCGGTTTGTCTATGATGGGAAGCATTTCTTTCGGCTGCGCTTTCGTCGCAGGAAGAAATCGCGTACCGAAACCTGCCGCCGGAATGATGGCTTTTCTGATCTTCTTCATCTGTCTGCTCCTATATAGTCGTCCTTAGTCTGCTGTTTTTCTGCCGGTATTATCCGCGGATGAGGCTTACGAGTTCCTGTGTTTTTTCATCGAGGAGCGCTTTGTCGCCGCGTGCTTCTACATTCAAGCGGAGAAGCGGTTCCGTATTCGACGAACGAACGTTGAAACGCCAGTTTTCGTATGCGATGCTAAGACCATCCGTTTTGTCAACAGAGAGTGCGTTCGGTGCATACGTTTCTTCGATCTTGGCGAGAACGGCTTTGGAATCAGCTACCGTGCTGTTGATCTCACCGCTGATCGGATAGTTGTCGGTCATGGACTGTACGAGCTGACCGAGCGTTTTGCCCGTTTTAGCAAGAAGTTCTACAACGAGGAGCCACGGGATCATACCGCTGTCGCAATAGGAGAAGTCTTTGAAGTAATGATGTGCCGACATTTCGCCGCCATAGATCGCTTCTACATTGCGCATACGTTCTTTGATGAACGCATGACCGCTCTTACACATAACAGGTGTGCCGCCTGCCGCTTCGACAAGCTCGATCGTGTTCCAGATAAGACGCGGGTCATAGATGATCTTCGCACCTTTATTCTGCGCAAGGAATGCCTGTGCCAAAAGGCCGACCATGTAGTAACCTTCTACGAGAACGCCGTTTTCGTCGAAGAGGAAGCAGCGGTCAAAGTCGCCGTCCCATGCAACGCCGAGGTCTGCTTTTTCTGCAAGAACTACGCTTGCCGTTGCATCACGGTTTTCTTCGAGAAGCGGGTTCGGTACGCCGTTCGGGAATGTGCCGTCCGGCTCATGGTTGACTTTGATAAATTCAAACGGAAGTTTGTCCTGGATCGCATCAATAACAGGACCTGCCGCACCGTTGCCTGCATTGACAACGATCTTGAGCGGTTTCAAGACCGATGTATCAATGTATGTTAAGAGATGTTCGATATATTCAGGCATGCAGTTGACATCGTATACTTTACCGAGCTCTGCTGCTTTTTCGGGAAGTTCACCCGAGAGTACTTTGTCGCGGATATCCATAAGACCCGTATCGGCACTGATCGGGCGGGATTCTTTGCGAACGAGTTTCATACCGTTGTATTCCTGTGGATTGTGGCTGGCAGTTACCATGATACCGCCGTCGAGGTTCATATGAGCCGTCGTGAAGTAGATCTGTTCCGTACCGCACATACCGATATCGAATACGTCGCAGCCCATTTCCGTCAGACCGAGCGTCAAAGCATCAACGAGTGCTTTACCGGACAGACGGATATCGTGACCTACTGCCACGCTTTTTGCACCGAATTGTTCAGCGAAGATACGACCGATACGATACGCCATTTCCTCATTGATCTCATCAGGAAAACGACCGCGAATATCGTATGCCTTGAATGCAGTTCCTTTCATTTCCATGTTAAATTCCTCCTCTTATTTTCTTAATAGATTATCTGATATTAGCACACTACGATTTATATACGCATATTATACATATTCTAGATAAGA
>JAFSAX010000194.1 GCA_017442105.1 Selenomonadales bacterium
GATGGTGGTGTTGATCTGCATGCGCAGGCAGAGCAACTTTTGAAACAGTATAATCACAAGACTCGGTCCCTGCGTATAACAGGTGTGCTGGGTGATGTGACAGTGCGGGCGGGCTGTATGCTGCCGGTAAGTCTGAATCTGGGAGATATCGTTCACAACAGCTATTTGATCTGTCGTCGCGTTGTGCATACGTGGGAACAGGGGCATCACAGGATGGATATCGAGATGGCGGGCGGTGATCGTTTTGCATAGCTTGGACCAGGCGATCCGATCACTTGCACGCAGGGCAGTCTTGGCAAGCAAGCCTGTCAATGTATTGTTCGGTACGGTCATGGCGGTAGATCCGCTGCAGATCATGACGGAGCAGAAACTGATACTCGATGAGAGTTTTTTGATCCTGACTGAAGCGGTGAAAGATCATGAGCATGAGATAACGGTAGTTGACTGGCAGACAGAGGCTGTGAGCGGAGGCAGTGGGGATGCCAAATATGCTTCGCATGCACATCCGCTCAAAGGACGCAAGAAGATCATTATTCATAATGCTCTGCAAAAAGGCGAAAAGGTCCTTCTCTTGACGATGGAGGGTGGTCAAATGTTTGTTGTGGCCGATCGCGTTTAGGAGGTGAATGAGGATGCTGCCGACATTAACAGTGTCAGAAGATGATCTGACAAATGATTTTGAGATTACAGAGACTATACAGGAAACCAAAACGTATCGTATGGATCTGGATACGATACGTGTGCAGGGATTTACGGATGAGCAGGAAGCCATGAAACAGGCTATCTTTAAGATCCTGCAGACCGAGCGATACCGATATGATAAGGTGTACAGCAATAATTACGGCTCGGAGCTGTTGGGTCTGATGGGGAGGCCTGTTCCGTATGTATTGGCAGAGATCCCGCGCCGTATTACGGAAGCGTTGACATGGGACGAGCGAATCACAAGCGTAGATGGGTTTTCTTTTGAGACAAAAAAGGGAAGGGTGCATACTGTGTTCAGCGTGCACACCATATACGGAACGCTTGACCTTGAATGGGTGGTGACGATATGACGAATACAAAAGAAGAGATTTTACAACGGATGCTCGAGCAGGTCACCGATCGACTGGATAAGCGGGAAGGCAGTGTGATCTATGATACGAGAGCACCTGCAGCGTATGAGCTGTCTCTGGCATATGAGGAGATGCAGAGACTGTATGCGAATACGTACGCGCGTACGGCCGACAGACAGGGACTTATCGAATGCGCGGCTGAGCTGGGTCTGCAGCCGTATCCTGCAACGTATGCGGTACGCAAGGGTGTGTTTGTGCCGACAGGTATCGATATTCCGATCGGTGCACGATTTAATTATGAGAAGCTGAATTTTGCTGTCACCGAAAAAATATCAGACGGCGAATATATGCTGACCTGCGAGACGATCGGTACGGTCGGGAACGAAGGGAGCGGTCTGTTGATCCCGATCGAATACATACAGGGACTTGAGACTGCCGAGCTCGTCGATATATTGGTATATGGTGAAGAAGAGGAAGATACGGAAGCCTTTCGAGAACGGTATTTTGAGTCGATCAACAGTGAGGAAAGAGATGGTAATATTGCACAGTACAAAGCATGGGTATCTGCCTTCCCCGGTATCGGCAATGCAAAGATCATGCCGCTCTGGAACGGTGCAAATACAGTGAAGGTATCGATCCTGGATACGGAAAACGGTATTGCTTCCGATACGCTGGTGGAAGCGTTCCAGGAATATCTTGACCCGGGCAGTGCGGGTCTGGGCAACGGTGTTGCACCGATCGGTGCGATCGTGACGGTCTCAACGGCGACACAAGTACCGATCGATCTTACGGGAACGGTCATTCTTGCTGAAGGGTACAGCAATATCGAGGGGGTAGAAGAGGCTGTTCGGAAGCACTTGAGCAGCATTTCTTATGCCAAGACGACGGTATCGTACATGTCTTTGGGTGCAGCGATCCAGGATTGTCCTTGTATTGAAGATCTGAGCAATTTTCTGCTGAACGGAAGCACTGCAAATCTTGCTTTGGGCAGTGAAGAGATCCCTGTGCTGCAGAATCTTAGTTTGGCGGTGGTCTGATGCTCTATATCAAGGCAATGATCGATGGGGTGACATATTTTTTGCAGCAGCAGACGAATGGGAACTGGGTTCGGCTGCTTACTGCACCAAGCTTGCCCGGAACGTACGGTGTGACGATCACAGCAGTGATGGAAAACGGCAACATCATTATTCTGGATGAGAATAACGAGATATACAGTGAGCTTCTGAAGCTGGTCGTACAAGGCAAGTCTGTTGCGGCAAAGCGTATGATGGATTATCTGCCTCCGTATTGGCATACAAGCGTTGAAATGCAGAAGGTATTGGAGTCTGACGGTCTGGAGATCGATCGGCTTTTGAATGCAATTATGAGTATCTATACGGATGCGTTTATCTTATCCGCAAGCGAAAGTCGTATCAAGGAGTGGGAACAGGATCTTAAGATCATCCCCGCGGGAACATTGGAACAGAGACGTCTGTATGTGCTGTCAAAGCTGAGGGGTGCAGGCAAGCTGAATGAGGCGAAGATCAAGAGTATCGTTGCCGCGTTCACAGGCGGGGATTGTATCGTAACGTTTGCCAACAGCGAGATCAACATCAAGGTTCTGCCGCCGAACAACGGAGAGGTGTTTCTTTTTCCTGATGTGGAAAGAAGCATTAAACCGCGCAAGCCCGCACATTTGGGGTTGGTCGTTGAGCGGTATTATTCGACATGGGGCGATATCAAGGAGCAGTTCGGCAGCTGGGCAGACGTATCAAATATGAAAGCGGACTGGAGAGCAGTCATTAATCATATCCGATGATCATCAAGAGCGTATTGATAGCTCCGCGCGTGGTATCAGTGGGAAGCCCTGTGACTGTTACCGCATCGTTCGATACGGTGTTCCCATGGCTGACATTGAAAAACAATCATGGGAGCTGGGCAGAGCTTACAGCGGTATATGAAAATTGGTTTTTTGGAATCAACGAAATAGTATGGAATGGAGGAACAAGCATGGCAATACAACAGATCCGTGCAAAGGTAAATGGGGCGTGGACGATCCTGACGCTCGATGAAGCGACGGGCAATTATGTCGGTACGATCGCGGCACCGTCGATCACATCATACAACGTGAACAACGGACATTATTATCCTGTCATGATCGAGGCGACAAATAAGGCAGGAACGGTGACAACATTCGATGAAACGAACAGTGTTGTCGGAGACGATCTGAAGCTGTATGTAAAAGAGGTAACGAAGCCGACGATTGCAATCACCGCACCAACCGCAGGAGCGTTTTTGGCATCGGGAGTGCCCGATATTACGTTTCAGCTGCGTGATGAAGCGAGCGGATCGGGCGTGGATATCAGCAGTCTTGTGCTGAGTGTTGACGGTACGGATCACGGCAGCGGCGAAATGACAGCCACTCCGGTGACGAATGGTTATAACGTAACGTACAAGCCGACTACGGCGCTGACGGACGGAGCACATACGATCACGATCAATGTCAGCGATCATGATGGCAATGAGGCGGTAGAAGTAACGAGAACATTCACGACAGATACCGTTCAGCCTACGTTGTCGATTACGGCACCATCGGGCAACGATACATGGGTCGCTGTGGCATCCTATACGGTCGCAGGTACGACGAACGACAGCATCAGCGGTATTGCAAGCGTTGTGATCAGCGTAAACGGTACGGATGCAGGTACTATTACGATCAACAGCAATGGCTCGTTCAGTAAGGGCGTGACATTGTCGGAAGGCGAAAACACGATCGTTGTTACGGCGACCGATAAGGCGGGCAAGGTAACAACAGTAACACGTACGATCAATCTTGATACGAGCGGTGTTGAGATCACGAATGTGGTGATCGCTCCGAACCCTGTCAATGTAAGCAGCAGTTATACGATTACCGTTACAGCGAAAGGATGAGTGAAGGATGGCAACATATACGACAAATTATAACCTCCGTAAGCCTGAATTGACCGATTCGCCGCCGGATATTACTGTGTTGAACGAGAACTTCGATACGATCGACGATGAGCTGAATGAACACACGCAACAGATCAAAGCGTTGTCGGATAAAGAAGTGATCACGCTTTCGTCGAGCATCACAGTTACGGCGAGTGCACAGAATGCGATCACACCAACGTGGTCGCTTAATGGGGCTTCCGGCTCAAGTGCAAACTCGCAGTCATGGAATCTTCCCAACGTGAATACCGGTATCGCCGCGGGAATATACACCATTCAAAATCTTATTCAGCAGCTGGTAAGCAAATCGCATACGCACGGGACGACAAGCTTGGCCTATACGTATAAGGCGCCGACTAACAGCTGCAACGATTGCCATTAAGGAGCATCTATGGACACGATCATCTTAAAAATGGGGAATATGTGCAATCTCAGCTGCAGGTACTGTTCGCAGGAACATCTTCAAAAGGAAAGAGCGAGAGCGGATATATCTTCTGCTCTTTTCTCTTTTTTGGACGAACAAAAGGACAAAGGGGTATTGATCCAGTTTTACGGCGGAGAGCCGCTCGTGTATTGGTCGGTGATCAAACATATCCTAGAAAGATATCAGGGCAGCTTTTCGTATATGATGGTAACGAACGGAACGCTTTTAAAGAAAGAGTATGTGGATCTCTTCAACAAGCACAATGTACGATGCCTTGT
Source organism: Selenomonadales bacterium (assembly GCA_017442105.1). Lineage (NCBI taxonomy): Bacteria > Bacillati > Bacillota > Negativicutes > Selenomonadales > Selenomonadales bacterium. The sequence goes on from JAFSAX010000194.1 coordinate 4,704, forward strand.
ATCTCATGACGGGATGCACACAAGGCGGACGAAAGGGAAAGACATCTTAAAGAGCAAGCGGATCGTACAGCTGCTGCATTCGCTGGACAATATGGAGTTTATCTCGGTCATCTCAAAAGAGAACAGCAGGATCGATGTTCTGTATGACTTTTACAGGCATATCGGTTTTGGCGATACACAGGTGAATCTTGTTTTCCTTGTGACTCATGGGAGCAGGGGGCAGA
>JAFSAX010000195.1 GCA_017442105.1 Selenomonadales bacterium
GCGATATTTGCTATCCTCTATTTCTTATTTTATAAGGAGAAGGTGAATCATGGGCAGAATCGGCATAACGACGACGGTTCCGTCGGAAGTGATCTTTGCGGCAGGTCATACACCTGTCGATCTGAATAATATTTTTATCGGCGATGAACAGCCGATGCGATTTTTGGAACAGGCAGAAGAAGTCGGTTATCCGCGCAATATCTGCGGCTGGATAAAGGGACTCTATTCTGTTGCTGTTGAAGCGGGTGATCTCGATGCGGTCGTTGCCGTTACGCAGGGCGATTGCAGCAATACGCACGCTTTGATGGAAACGCTGGAACTTGCAGGGATTCGGACGATCCCGTTTGCGTATCCGTTCGATCGCGACTACGACCTTTTGAAGATGCAGATAGAAAAGCTGATGGCGGCACTCGGTACGAATTGGGATGAAGTGAAGCGCGTGCAGGAACGTATGCGTCCGATTCGGAGAAAATTGGCAGAAATAGACCGCATGACTTGGCAGGATAATGTCGTCAGCGGATGGAACAATCATTTATATCAAGTTTGTTCGAGTGATTTTAACGGAGATATGGACGCGTTCGAAGCGTGGGTAGACGAGCTTATCGCAAAGTCTGCCGATGCACCCGAGCGAACAGACGCTATCCGTCTTGCGTATATTGGGGTACCGCCGATCTATACCGACCTTTATTCGTACCTCGAAAAACGTGGTGCACGTGTCGTATTCAACGAAGTACAGCGCCAATTCGCGATGCCGTCGGATGCCGATGACCTTGTAGAGCAGTACCGTGCATACACGTATCCGTATCGTGTATTCGATAGACTTGACGATATCAAGGCAGAACTGGAAAGACGCAATATCGACGGCGTTATCCATTATGTGCAAAGTTTCTGCTATCGTCAGATAGAGGATATGATCTTCCGCGAAAAACTCGATCTTCCGATCTTGACGGTCGAAGGCGATAAACCGGGCAAACTCGATGCCAGAACGAAACTCAGACTGGACAGCTTCCTCGAGATGCTGGAGTAGGAGGAATATGATGATTTGCGGAATCGACTTGGGTAGTCGTAGTGTCAAGCTCGTCTTGGCAGATGGTGATGGCACGATAAGAGAAAAACATATTTTTTCGACCGTTGATTTTTATCGTGAATACGGACGCGCCGATGAAGAAGGACTTCAGATAGACTTTGCCAAACTCGGCATGGAAGGGATTGACGCCGTTGCATCGACGGGATACGGGCGCAATACGCTCGATGTTGTCGGTTCGATGGTCATTCCCGAACTGAAGGCACACGTATTGGGTGTCGTCGAACAGACGGGACTTACCGACTTTACGCTGATCGACCTCGGCGGACAGGACAGCAAGGTCATCAAGGTGCGCAAAGGGCGCATGGTAGACTTTGCGACGAATGATAAATGTGCGGCAAGCACAGGCCGTTATCTTGAGAATATGGCGGCGGTACTCAATATCTCGATGGAAGAACTCAGTAAGCATAGCGAGAATCCCGTGGAACTTAATTCGACTTGTGCTATCTTCGGTGAGAGTGAACTTATCGGACGCATCGTAGAAGGCCATTCGACAGCTGCGCTTGCGGCAGGTGTCAATGATTCCATCGTGAAACGTATCAAACCGATGGTGCGACCGCTGCTCTCTGATACGCTCGTCTTGACGGGCGGTGTTGCGCTTGGGAAAGCGATGAAGGTACTCCTGCAAGAGGCATTTGGCAGAGAGGTCATCGTACCTAGCCAGCCACAGCTCAACGGTGCGATCGGTTGTATCCGCGCAGTGCGGATGAAACAGGAAAAGGGGAAATAACATGAGAATAGATAACAGACAGGCGGATCAGCTCCGCCCCGTGCGCATCACGCGCAATTACTTAAAATATGCAGAAGGCTCGGCGCTCATCGAAGTCGGCAATACGCGCGTGCTTTGTGCGGCAACGATCGAAGAACGGGTACCGTCCTTCTTGAAAGGAAGCGGAGAAGGCTGGATCACGGCAGAATACTCGCTCCTTCCGCGTTCAACGCAGACACGCAATCAGCGCGAATCTGCCAAAGGTAAAGTCACAGGCAGAACACATGAGATACAGCGTCTTATCGGTCGTTCGCTTCGCAGTGTCGTCGATCTCAAGGCACTTGGCGAACGCACGATCTGGATCGACTGCGACGTTATCCAGGCAGACGGTGGTACGCGTACCGCTTCTATCACGGGTGCTTTTATGGCAATGACAGATGCGATCGCTTCCATTTACAAAAATGACAAGCCGTTCCCTGTCAAAGACTTCGTAGCGGCAGTCAGCGTCGGTATCCATGAGAACGAGCCGCTTCTTGATCTTTGTTATGCAGAAGATTCGAACGCCGAAGTCGATATGAACTTCGTTATCACAGGCAGTGGCAAGTTCGTCGAAATTCAAGGTACGGGCGAAGAACGTCCGTTTGACAAAGAAGAAATGAATGCCATGACCGCCCTTGCGGAAAAAGGCATCGCCGAACTCATCGAATACCAAAAAGACCTTCTTGGCAGAGAAGCGTGGAATATTGGGAGAGAACCATGAAACGAATCGTACTTGCAACCAAAAATAAAGGCAAGATAAAAGAAATGCGTGAGCTTCTCGCACCGATGAATATCGAAGTATTGTCACTGGCAGACTTCTCGCCCGTAGATGATGCCGAGGAAAACGGTGCGACGTTCGCAGAAAATGCGATGCTCAAAGCGCGCTATTACTTTGCACATACGGGCACGCTTTGTCTTGCTGATGACTCGGGACTTGAAGTCGATGCACTTGGCGGCCGCCCGGGTGTATACTCTGCGCGTTACAGCGGAGAAGATGCGACTGATGCAGCGAATAATGCAAAAGTGCTCCGAGAAATGGAAGGCATAGAAAAAGATAAACGTACTGCTCGTTTTCGCTGTGCAATGGCACTCGTAGGAGAAGGTATTGAACTGACGACTGACGGTACGTGTGAAGGCGCTTTGCTTACGGAAGAACGTGGCCAAGGTGGATTCGGTTACGACCCGATTTTTTATGTACCGAAATTTGACCGCACACTTGCTGAAATGTCCTCGGAAGAAAAAAACAGTATCAGTCATCGCGGTGCGGCAGTGCGAAAGATGGCTGATCTTATTGCGGAGATGATGGCGAAATGATCATCGGGATCATCAGCGACACGCACGGCTCGAAAAAATCCATCGAATATGCGGTAGAAGCGGTGCCCGATGCCGAATACTGGCTCCATGCAGGCGATTACAGCCAAGATGCCGACTATCTTGCAAAGCTCGCGGGCGTACCTGTGCGGGCAGCCAGCGGGAATTGTGACGGCTATGACACACCTGCCAAGAATGATGAGTATCTGACGCTCGAAGGCAAAGAGATATGGATAACACACGGCCATCATTACTGTGTCAAAGAAAACTTAAGAGAACTTCGCTATTGGGCGAACCAATACGAAGCAGATATTATCGTATTCGGTCACACGCATATACCGCTTATTGAACGGTACGATAGTAGATATTTTATCAATCCGGGCAGTGCCAGATACGGCGTGACCTGTGCGCGTGTCGAGATCGCGGACGGAACTGTTAC
>JAFSAX010000196.1 GCA_017442105.1 Selenomonadales bacterium
CTGACGGCCTTCGATAACAGCGTCAGCCATTTTACCCGTCAAGAGTTTAACGGCACGGATAGCATCATCGTTACCCGGGATAACGTGATCGATTTCGTCCGGATCGCAGTTCGTGTCAACGATTGCTACGATGGGAATACCCAATTTTTTAGCTTCTGCAACAGCGATGCGTTCTTTGCGCGGGTCGATGATGAAGAGAGCGCCCGGCAATTTCTGCATGTCTTTGATACCGCCGAGGAATTTCTGCAATTTCGTCATTTCCTGACGGAGCAAGATTACTTCTTTTTTCGGCAATACGTCGAATACGTTTTCTTCTTCCATTTTTTCGAGTTCACGAAGACGGTTGATACGTTTCTGGATCGTCTGGAAGTTCGTGAGCATGCCGCCGAGCCAGCGTTCGTTTACATAGAACATATCGCAACGGAGAGCTTCTTCTTTCACTGCTTCCTGAGCCTGTTTTTTCGTACCAACGAAAAGGATCGATTTGCCTTCGCCTGCTACTTCGCGAACGAAGTTGTACGCTTCATCTACTTTTTTAACCGTTTTCTGAAGGTCGATGATGTAGATGCCATTGCGTTCCGTGAAGATGTACGGAGCCATTTTCGGGTTCCATCTTCTCGTCTGATGTCCGAAATGAACACCAGCTTCCAAAAGTTGTTTCATAGAAATTACTGCCATTTTGGTGCACCTCCTGTTTTTTCCTCCGCCATTCGCATATCCCGCGTCCACCGCAAAGGGCACAGGTCGGGATTGAAGTGGCGTGCGTTTTCTTTACACCGCTGTATATTATATCACACGGAACTTTTCGAATCAATCTTTTTTTACAAAGAAAATCCCCTCCGAAGCAGATTTTTCATGCTTTCGGAGGGGGCATATCACTTATTTTTTCGTCTTGCGAAGTTCGTCCATCAGCCACTCGTTAAGTACGCGAATATATGTACCTTTCATGCCGAGCGATTTCGACTCGATAACGCCCGCACTTTCAAATTTGCGAAGTGCATTGACGATGACAGAGCGCGTGATACCAACGCGGTCTGCGATCTTGCTCGCAACGAGAAGACCTTCGTTGCCGCCCAGTTCGTTCAGGATATGAACGACTGCTTCCATTTCGGAATAAGACAGTGTTGCAAGAGCGACTTGTACCGTTGCTTTTTTGCGCGTTTCTTCTTCTTTCTTTTCACTGCGATCGCGAAGAAGTTCCATACCAACAACAGTTGCACCGTATTCTGCCAAAATGAGATCGGCCGTTTCGAACTCTTTGTTGAATTTCGCTACGATAAGCGTACCGATGCGTTCACCCGCACCGTAGATCGGTACGACCGTCGTAAATTTGTCTTTGAACAGACATTCTTTCGAACGTTCGAACGTACACATACCGCCTTTCAGTCTTGTGTTCGGAAGCGTTTCCGTAACAGACATCAGCCATTCGACATATCGTTCGGGGAAGTTACCCACCTTAACCACGAGATCGATCATCAGATCGCACTCAAAACCGTCTTGCAGCGCGTGTCCAAGCACCTTGCCCTCACGATCCATGATGTAAAGGTTCGCTCCCAAAACGTTACCAAGTACAGCGGATATCTCGTTATAGTTCATTTTTTCGGCTTTTTGGAGAAGTTTGTTGATTTTTCGTGTGCCTTCCAGTATTTCAATCATGTTCCCAACCCGCTTTCTGTATTGTAATTTAAATTGTTACAAGATAAAATGACTCAAATCTTGATTCACGACAATATGCGACAGCTTTGTACTCACATATGCGCGATCGATCACAACTTCTTTTTCTTCAATATCAGGTGCTTCAAAGGCTAAGTCTTCCAATAGCTTCTCCAAGATCGTATGGAGTCTTCGCGCACCGATGTTCTCCGTTTCAGAGTTCACTCGACACGCGATCTCTGCCAATTCATCAATGGCATCGTCCGTAAACGTGATCGTAACGCCTTCCGTTGACAGCAATTCACGATACTGCTTCAAAAGTGCATTCGTCGGTTCCGTCAAGATACGGCAGAAGTCTTCTTTCGACAAGTTCGTCAATTCCACACGGATCGGGAATCGACCCTGCAGCTCCGGAATAAGATCAGACGGCTTCGACACATGGAACGCACCCGCCGCAATAAAGAGAATGTGATCCGTTTTTAAGGGACCGTATTTCGTCATGACCGTCGATCCTTCGACGATCGGCAAGATGTCACGCTGGACACCTTCACGCGATACATCGGGACCCGACTGACCGCCTCTGCCCGCTACCTTGTCGATCTCATCGAGGAAGATGATGCCCGAGCGTTCGGCAAGCTCTACGGCTTCTGTCGTAACGTCGTCCATGTCAATAAGCTTCTGTGCTTCTTCTTGTGCGAATATCTTACGCGCCTGTTTAACAGGCACTTTTCTTTTTTTCTGTTTCTTGGGCAAGATGTTCCCGATCATGTCTTGGATATTCATGCCCATCTCTTCCATATTGCCCGAACCGAACATACCGATCATCGGCCCACTGCCGTCTTCTACAGTGATCTCAACGAGTTCGTCTTCAAGCTCTCCATTGTCAAGACGTTTTTTCCACCACTTATAGCCCGCAGGCTGCTGTTTTTCTTCCGATTCAGCCACCTCTGCCGGTGCCTCGGCCGGCATATTCGCCGTCTGGAAGATCATCTCAAACGGATTCGGTGCCGTTTCTTTTTTCGTCGGCGGCAAGAAACAATGGATGATGCGTTCATTCGCCAGCTCCTGCGCTTTATCAGCCACAGCCTGCATCTTATTCAACTTCACCATGCGGATCGACGTTTCCACGAGGTCGCGTATCATCGATTCCACATCACGGCCGACATAGCCGACTTCAGTAAACTTCGTCGCTTCTACTTTGATGAACGGTGCATTGACGAGTTTTGCCAATCGTCTGGCGATCTCCGTCTTACCGACACCCGTCGGTCCGATCATCAAAATATTCTTTGGAATGATCTCTTCTTTCAACTCTTCGCTGAGCTGTTTACTTCTCCAGCGATTGCGAAGCGCAACAGCAACAGACTTCTTTGCCTGCGCCTGCCCAACGATATATTTATCCAACTCCCGAACGATCTGTTTCGGTGTTAATTCGCTCAAACTGATTCCCCCGTTCCTATAACACTTCTACCGTAATATTGTGATTCGTATAAATGCAGATATCGGCCGCAATATCAAGCGACTCCTTGACGATCTGTTCTGCCGACAAATCGGAGTGCTTGACGAGCGCACGAGCCGCACTCAAAGCGAACGAGCCGCCCGAACCGATCGCCGCAATATTATCGTCAGGCTCGATGACTTCACCATTACCCGATACGACGAGCATTTTTTCCCGATCCATTACGATGAGAAGTGCTTCCAAATTACGCAAAACACGGTCTGTGCGCCATTCTTTGGCAAGCTCTACCGCAGAGCGCATCAGATTCCCGTTGTATTCTTCCAATTTCGTTTCGAATTTACCGAACAGCGTAAACGCATCGGCTACCGAACCTGCAAAACCTGCCAAAATTTTGCCATGATACAAGCGACGTACTTTTTTGGCTTTGTGTTTCATGACCGTATTTCCGCCGAACGTTACCTGACCATCCCCTGCGATCGCAGATACACCGTTTTGTCTTACCGCAACGATCGTAGTTGCATGGAACATACTGTAATACCTCCATTCTTCTTACCGACAACAACGATTACCGTTTTCACATCTATCTCAGCTATGGTTTGACTATATATGATAAACGCAAAATGAGGCTGCGCATAAGTCAAACACGAGCAATGTTATATCATTGTTCCTGTCCTTGTCTTTGCAGGCAACCTCATCATTTTATTGATCCATATTCAAATATCTGTTCTTAACGGTAAAGCGCCCACATTACTATATATTCTATCATACCATAGAATTTAGATTATATGCAAGCTATTGTCGAAAAACTTTGAATTTTTCCAGAGATTCGAGCGCACGATCGGCGATCATTTTATTCTTCAATTTTTTGTCGCGTATCTTCTGACCGAGCGGAGGAAGCAAGCCGAAATTGACGTTCATCGGTTGGAAGTTCTTGCCTTCCGCGTGCGTGATATAGTGGCAAAGGGCACCGTGTGCCGTATCTTCGGGGAAGATGAACGGCTGTTTGCCACACGCCAATCTTGCCGCATTGATACCTGCCATAAGACCGGATGCAGCCGATTCAACGTATCCTTCTACACCTGTGATCTGGCCTGCGAAGAAAAGACGCGGGCGGCTTTTGAGCTGAAGCGTCTGTTCGAGGACTTTCGGAGAATGGATGTATGTGTTGCGGTGCATCACTCCAAGACGAACGAACTCAGCATTTTCAAGCCCCGGTATCATGCGGAATACGCGCTGTTGCTCGGGCCATTTCAGGTGCGTCTGGAATCCGACGATGTTATAAAGCGTCGCCGCCGCATTGTCTTGGCGAAGCTGTACGACAGCGTAGGCTTTCGCGCCTGTTTCGGGATGATCGAGTCCGACAGGCTTCATCGGGCCGTAGCGCATCGTGTCGATACCGCGTTTGGCCATGACTTCGATCGGCATACAGCCTTCGAAGAATATCTGTTTTTCAAAGTCTTTGGTCGGCGCTTCTTCCGCTGTGGTAAGTGCTTCCCAGAAGGCTTTGTATTCTTCTTCATTGAACGGGCAGTTCACGTAATCGGCATCACCTTTACCGTAACGAGATGCACGATAGACTTTGTTCCAGTCGAGCGATTCACCCGTTACGATGGGGGCTGCCGCATCGTAGAAGTAGCAGTAGTTTTCACCCGTGAGCGTCGCGATCTCTTCGGCGAGCTTACCGCTCGTAAGAGGGCCGGTCGCCACGATGGTGATCTCATCAAAGTTGAGGTCGGTGATCTCCGTATTCTCGATAACTTCGATATTCGGATGCGTTTTTACTTTGTTCGTGATATATTGACCGAACGCTTCGCGGTCAACGGCAAGTGCACCGCCCGCAGGCACAGCACACGCGTCTGCCGCTTCCATGATGAGCGAGCCCATGCGGCGCATCTCTTCTTTCAAAAGACCGACTGCATTTTCAAGACCCGCCCCGCGAAGTGAGTTGCTGCAGACAAGCTCTGCAAAATAATCCGTATGATGGGCAGGTGATTTCTGATTCGGGCGCATCTCATAGAGCATTACCTGTACGCCTTGATTCGCCAACTGCCAAGCGGCTTCACTACCAGCAAGGCCTGCTCCGATAACAACGACTTTTTCCACGATCTATTCCTCCGATTTGGAAGCGGTCTTGCGTTTGCGCGTGGCAGGTTTTTTCGGTTTTTCCGTTTTTTCGCCTGCGCGCGTCGGACACGCTTCATTTGCACAATATTTTTTCGTAAATTTCCCGCGATAGCCGTGACCTAAAAGGAATGTTCCGCACTCAGGGCACGTTTCTTTAAGAGGAACGTCCCACGTGACGAAATCACATTCGGGCCAGTTGTCACAACCATAGAAGATGCGTCCGCGCTTCGATTGACGTTCGACGAGATGACCGCCGCATTTATGGCACGTCACGCCCATATCTTTGACGATCGGTTTCGTATTGCGGCACGTCGGGAAGTTTGGACAAGCCAAGAACTTGCCGAATCGGCCTTGCTTGACGACCATGAATTCACCGCACTGCTCGCACTTCACGTCGGATACTTCTACGGGAAGCTCGACATGACCGATGGCTTCATCAGCTTTGGCAAGCGTTTCGGCGAACGGTTCATAGAATCGTCCGAGGACTTCTTCTTTCGTATATTTGCCTTCGGCGATCTCGTCAAGCTGTGTTTCCATCTGTACCGTAAACGGAATGTCCACGATATCGAGGAAATATTCTTTGAGAATATCCGTCACGACGAATCCAAGCTCTGTCGGGACAAATTTTTTATCTTCTTTATCAACGTATCCGCGGCTTAAGATCGTTTCGATCGTCGGCGAATACGTACTCGGACGGCCGATCCCTTTTTCTTCGAGAGCCTTGACGAGCGATGCCTCCGTATAGCGCGGCGGCGGCTCGGTGAAGTGCTGTTTCGGCTCAAATTTTTCTGCTTCGAGCTTCTGTCCGACTTCAAGCGGCGGGAGCGTAACATCCTTGTTCGTTTCTTTTTTATCCTTGCTCTCCGAATAGAGCATCATAAAGCCTGCGAATTTAAGGTGCGAACCGACGGCCTTAAGACCGTATCTGCCTGCACCGATATCGACTGTCACGGTATCGTATACGGCAGGTACCATTTGGCTTGCCATGAATCGTTCCCAGATAAGGCGATACAGGCGAAGCTGGTCGCGCGACAGGTACTCCGTCAGGTCCTTCGGCATGAGAGCCATCGTCGTCGGACGAATCGCTTCATGCGCATCCTGCGATTTTTTCGCCGAATAGGACGGTACTTCGGCAGGTACATATTCTGCACCGTAGACAGTGCCAATAAGTTCTCTTGCTTCTGCCTGTGCAAGCTCCGACACACGGACCGAGTCGGTACGCATATACGTGATAAGACCGACAGGGCCTTTTTTACCCAGCTCAAGACCTTCGTAGAGCTGTTGCGCCAGCATCATCGTTTTTTTCGATGTAAAGCCGAGCTTGCGTGCCGCTTCCTGCTGCAGACTGCTCGTCGTAAACGGCGGTGCGGGATTGCGTTTGCGCTCGCGTTTTTTTACATCGATCACTTCATACGAGCTTTTCGTAAGGTCGGCGAGGATCGCATCGGCTTCTGCTTTCGTATGGATCTCTATCTTTTTATTATCTTTCGCTACCAGCTGCGCTTCGAACGAAACATATTTTTCCGATTTGCGAAGGTATGCGCCGATCGTCCAATATTCTTCGGGAATGAATTCGAGTATCTCTTGTTCGCGGTCGCATATCATCTTGACTGTGACCGACTGTACACGGCCTGCGCTTAACCCCTTACGCACCTTGCGCCATAAGAGCGGACTAAGCTGATAGCCCACGATGCGGTCGAGCATACGACGCGCCTGCTGTGCATCGACACGATCCATATTGATGGGACGCGGACTGCGCACGGCACTTTTGATGGCAGGTTTCGTGATCTCATAAAATTCGATACGGCATTTTTTATCTTCGGGGATACCCAAGATATGTGCCAAGTGCCACGCGATCGCTTCCCCTTCTCTATCAGGGTCAGACGCGAGATATACTTTATCGGCACGTTTTGCCGCTTCTTTCAGACTTTTTATCAAGTCACCTTTGCCGCGAATATTGATATACTTCGGCGTGAAATTTTCTTCTATATTAATGCCAAACTGACTTTTCGGCAGATCGCGCAGATGTCCCATCGACGCTTTTACCGTATAGTTTTTGCCCAAAACTTTTTCGATCGTTTTGGCTTTGGCAGGGGATTCCACCACAACTAATGTCTTACTCAATCAGACAGACCCTCCTACTTGATGCGGATATATCGTTGCGCCGAGTCTTCTTTCACGAGTCCGCGCAACATCAGTTGAAGCACGATAAGCGCGATCTGCCCAATATCAAGGTTCGTTCTCATCGCTATCTCTTCCGTGCTCATTGCATAATCATACTGTAATGCAGTATGAACCATATGCTCCTCTTTTGTCAATGAAATTTTTTCAACTTCTTGTTTCGTTGTACTTATTTGATATTCATCAAGAATGTCTTGTCCACAGGTGATCGGCTTGAC
>JAFSAX010000197.1 GCA_017442105.1 Selenomonadales bacterium
GGATCGCGATGATATCTGATGCCCGTAGGACCCGTCTTTTGCCAACGTTGCACCTGCAACGATGAAGTTGACGAAGTAGTTGGTGGTGGTGAAGGCTTTGGAGAAGGTGACGGTGTAGCTGTCGGCGTCGATGGCAGAGGTGGTGCCCCATTGTTCGATGAAGCCGTCCGACCAGACGCGATAGCCTTTGGCATCGCTTTTCCATGTGGTGGTGACGTAGGCTTTTGGTGTGGCCGGTACGGCGATGGTGATGTTTGCAGTGCCGTCGAATGAGACACCGTTGATGGTGCGCGGTGTGGTGAGCTTGTCGGCACAGGCATAGGAGGCCGGTTTGTTTTCGATGTTTGACCACGGGACGGTGACGGTGATGTCTGCGGTGCCGTCGAACGGGGTGCCGTTGATGGTACGCGGTGTGGCGAGGGCTTCTGCTTTGGTGGCGGGGCCGCCTTCGGTCAGAGAGCTTGCGTAGGTGTGAGTGTGTTCTTCGGCTGGGTAGGCGGTCGGTTTGTTTTCGATGCTTGACCATGCGACGGTATCGGCGGTGGCGGCTGTGCCTGCGATGCTTGCGGCGATGCGGTCTGTCCAGATGTTATTGGCGGCATCGGCGAGCTGGTAGAGACGGCCGTGGTCGGTGCGGTAGCAGAGCATGCCGTCAGAGAGGTTGGTGGTGGGGAAGGCTGTTCCCGAGGAGAGGGAGCGGACGGTGGATAGTGCGTTGTTGATCTGTTCGCGTGAGGCTTTGAGTGTCCGATCGCCTTCTAAGAGCTGGAATTGTTCCATGGCGGTGTTCCTTTCGTAAAGTTTTGTTAGTAGCCTTCGGCGAGCCAGGATACGGTGCCGCTTTTGCGTGTGCCGTTCGGGAGGAGAAGTTCGCAGTCGAAGGTGCGCGCTCCGTCTGTTTCGCTTTGGCTGATGAGGTGCGGGATGGGCATGCCGCCTGTTGTGTCTGCGGAGAGGACGGTGAGGACGATGCGCGGTGGGTGGTAGTAGTGATGAGCGAGCGTGATGCGCGTTGGTGCGTCTTCGGTGCAGTCGGCGATGCCGTTTTCGCGGGTGTCTTCGATGTCGACGTGGAAGGCGACGTCATAGAGGAGTGGGTCTGCGCCTGCGGCACCTGTGGTGAGGAGGAGGCGTACGAGGGCGTCGCGGTAGGTGTATTCGCCGACTTCGAATGGGTGGAAGGCTTCGTATCCGCTTGGTGAGGCGGCCAGGCGTGCCCATGATGCGTCGTCAAGACCGCTCGAGAGAAGGGTGACGCTTGCAAGTGTGCCTTGCCACGGGGAGAGGATGGTGCTGTTCAGTCGAGCTGAGGCGCGCTCGGTGTGTGTGAGGAGGCGGCTGCCTTGTTCGCTGAGGGAGGTGTTCTCTTGGGCGGTGCGTCGGTAGAGGGTCGTATGGGCAGTCTGTTCGATGAGGGTGACGGCGACTTTTTCTTTGCGGGTGATGCGGTTTGCCTGCGTGCTTGCAAGGTGCATCGTCTGCCTGCTTGTGATGTGTGGTGCGCGAGAGCTTTTTGCGGTGACGGTGAGCGTTTCTTCTTCTGTGAGCGAGAAGTCGGCGAGTGTGGCGGTGTCCCACGTTTTGACGGCGGTATCGTCGTCCCATGCGAAGAGGGCGGTGTCCCATGTGTAGTCGCCTTTGTTGATGGTGGTGATCATGTTACGAGAGGGTGAAGACGAATTTGGTCGTCAGTTCGTCTTGTTCGCCTTTGTTGATGACGGCAAAGGTGACGCGGTCGAAGAGGGTGCCGCCGCTCGATGCGTTGACGATGCCTGCTTCGGTGATGGCGCCCGTGGCTTCGCCTGCGCCGAAGGTGGTGGTGAGGGTGAGTTCTTTCGTTCCGCTCGTGTGTGCGTAGGTGGCTGATTTTCGCGTGAGTTCTTTGGCGAGGGCTGTCTGCGCGGCGGAAGGGGCGGTGGTGCCGGTACCAACGGCTGTGTAGTTCATGGCGTTCGGTCTGGTGGGCGAGGCGATGGCGCTGCAGAGAAAGTCGAAGCCTGCGTTTGTGATGAGGTTGTCTTTTTGGCGCGTTTCTCTGGTGCCGTCGGGTCGCGTGAGTGTGATGATGGCTCTGCCTTTGAGGTGGGTCGTTTCGTTGGTCATGTGGTTCTCCTTTCGGTTGGTGGTGTGACGATGCGGTGGGGGCTTATCGAGGGGATAGGCGATGGTTCGTGTTTGTTGTCAGCGCGGATACCATGCGATGGTCGTCAGGCTCATGCAGGGCGGTGCGGCAGCGGTCTGTTTGCGGTCGGTCTTGTATGTGAGGGAGGCGAGGCGGAGCGTGCGTGCAGTCGCTGTTTGTTCGATGCCGAGGGCGAGAAAGTCGCGTGCTTCTGTGATGTATGGCAGTCGTACGGTGATGTTGTCTGTGCCGATGAGGGTGAAGGCGCCGTTTGTGTAGCGGAGGGTGAGTGCAGCGTTATCGCCTGCAAGTGATACGATCTCGCAGTCGGCGGGCGGGGCGTCTGTCGTGAGGTGGAATACGAGGCTGAAGGTGTCGAGGCTGTCTACGCTATAGGCGAGGCGTGTGATGGGCGAGATAGAGAGGCCGCGGTTCCAGCGGGCGGGGCAGAAGGTGTCCGCGTGCTGTGCTTCGGTCGGTGCATCGTCTTTTGCGGAGGTGAGTGTGCCGTCCATCGTCCAGACTGTTTCGTTTTCGGTCGGCAGGGCGGCTTCGGCGATCTCTTTGGTGAGCATGGCACTGCCGAGGTCGCCGTTGGTGCCGTTCCAGACGGTGGCAGATGCGTCTTCGCTTTCCCATGTGAAGGCTGCATCGTCCCAGGATAGGCGGTCGTCGGTGACGCCGATGAGTTTGGCTTCGAGCCAGCTTCGTGCGCGGTAGGTTTCGGGCAGGTGGACGGCAATGAGGTATTCTCCGCGTCGGCTTCCGTCGGCGAGGCGAAGGCCGTTGGCTGCGGTGTCGTAGTAGAGGTTCGTTTTTGTTCCGCTGTAGTATGTTTCGCTTTGGTCTAATGTGATGATGACGTTTTTGCGGTGGTCGGCGATGCGGTCGAGCGATGTCCATGTGGCCGAGGTGGAAGCGTTGCCGTAGGCGTCGAATGCTTTGATGAGAAAAAAGGCGTGCCCTGCCTGTGGGTAGCGGAGCCGTATGTGCGTATCTTTTGTTTCGGCAAGTGTCATGGCGCCGTTCCAGTCGGGTTCGCGGTGGGCGACTTTGATGACGTAGTGTGTGCCGAGGAGCGGGTGTGCGTTCCACGTGAGGTCGAGCCAGTCACCGTTTTGTTCGGCGAAAAATCCTGTGACGGGCGCGACGTCGGCACAGATGGTGAGGGCATCACCTGTGCCGAAGCTGTCGTAGTAGGCGACGGCGATGGTGGTAAGACGGCCGTCGTGGCGGTGAAGGAAGCTGTTTTCGCTTGTGCGTACGGTGTATCCGTCGATGGTGAGCTGTGCGCCGATGCAGTCGCTCGGTACAGAGTCGTAGGTGATGATGGTGCCGCTTTCGGTGCGCGAAAGTGTGACGTTTGTCGGTCTTTTGGGGCGCGGTTTCGTATACGAGAGGGACGTGGTGATGGCGGTGCCGCCTGTAAGCTGTGCGGTGAGGGTGACGGCTCCGCTGAAAGAGGGCGGTGCGATGCGTAGTGATGTTTCGCTCGTGCGTGCGAGGAGAGCGGAACCTGCCGTCAGTTCGTAGCAGAGCGCGGTCGGTACGCTCGTCCACTGCCAGAGTACGCCTTGGCGGTCGAAGGTGACGCGAAAGTCGTCGATATCGTGCGGTATGGCGGTGTCTATGTTGTTGGCACGGTTGACGAGGTCTGCGGTGTCGTGGCAGAAGTCGCTCAAAAGGCTCATCACGTAGCGGCCGTCGCCGTCTATCGAGGCAGGCAGTTGCGGTGCGGTCAGCTTGTCTGCGGTGGTCGCGCCTCTTTCGGCGGTCAGCTTGCTCGTGGTCGCATTTGCGGAGGATGCGCCCATCATGGTCTTGCTCCTTTTGGTGCGAGCGTTGCGGCAAGTGCGGTGCGCAGGTTCGCCAGATGTGCTTCTTCGGCGGAGGTGTCGTATTCGTTATGGCGCAGGGCGCGTATGACGGCTGTGAGGAGGACGGCTTCGGTGATGGCAGGTGTGAACGGGAGCGTGTCACTTGCGGTCAGTTCTTGCGGTGCGCCGTAGTAGCGGAGCGTAAGCTGGGTGCGGCCGCCGTCTAATTTGACTTTGCCTTCGGTAAGACGGTACGGATGGCAGCCGACGGATAAGAGAAAGTCGCTCGGAAGTGTGTCGCCGTTGGTGAGGATCGTTTCGCGGATGAGCGGTGCGTAGCGGAGCGAGGCGAGGAGGACGGCTGTTTCTCGGACGGCTTCGTTGAGGAAGGTGAGGTAGTCTGTTTCGCTGTATTCGTCCGATACATCATGCACTGCTCGCCTCATGTAGGAGATGGCTTCGGATATGGTCATGGTGTGCTCCTTTCGGTCGGGTCGTCAGATGCGCCACGGCAGGTCGGGCGTGCGTCGTGTGCGCATACGGCGTGTGATGAGAAGGTCGTCGCTTAAGAGGGCTTTTTGGCGCGTAAGGTCGTCTGCGCCCGAGAGTGTGAGGACGACTGTTTTGGCAAGTGTGTCGGTAAGAGAGGATGGCAGGTCGAGGTCGCCGTCATCGGTGAAGGTCGGAAGTTTCTTCTGATAGGTGACGAGTGCGCCGTCTTTCGTGCGGAAGGTATCTCCTTCGATGCGGTAGCCGCCGTCCGCGACAGTAAGGCCGATGCGTACGGGGATGAGTGGTCTGCCTTCGGTATCGCATACGGCGCGGAGCGTGACGAAGTCGTCGGGGAGCTTATCGCCGTCTTTGAGGACGGTAGAGGCGGTCGTTAGGTCACTGCCGAGAACGGCGAGGTGACGAGATAGGTACGAGAGCGCGTCGGTGGTGGCATTTTCGATGTCGTAGTCGGAATATGTGCGGACATCTTCGTCACCGAGGAGCCTGCGGGTGAGGGTGAAAAGGTCGGTGCGTGCGATCATGTCAGACCTCCTGTGCCGTGGACGTATTTGGCAGGGGTGGAGATGGCGAAGGCGGGATACAGCTCGAAGAATTTCTTCACGTTTTTCGTATATTCGCCGAGGTCGCCTGCGCGGCGGGCGTTTTCTGCGGCGATGAGCCACGGGTCGCAGTTCCACATCTCGGGCGGGATATGGCCGAGGGCGATGCACTGTCCGCTGCCTGTGCCGAATCTGCCGCCGCCCGACTGGGTGGCCTCATGTGCCAGCTTTTGTGCCACGGAGCAGTCGAATGTGTTACGAAGGATCATCGTGCACTTGTTATCGTTTAGGACGGTCAGCTTTTGGTCTGTCAGCATGGTATGCCTCCTTTCGTGTTTCCTCCTTGGGGAGGAGGAGATGAGCGAGAGCTTCTGCCCATCTCCAAAGAAGAAGTACGCGTTTCATCAGCGGAGGATACCCGTGATGGAGCCGCTGGCTTTCGGCTGTGTGCCCTGCAAGCCGAACCACGATTCGACGGCGAATTCGCGATACGAGCCGCGTTTTGCAAGCTCGGTGATGCGGTGCGGTTCTTCGAACCATTTTTTGTCCCAGTAGTGCATGTCGAGAAGGTCGATGCGGTCGTCCGGGTACAAGCGGTGTGCGTGTGCGTTGATCATGCCGAAGTCGGACTGGTATGCGCTGACGACCATATCGACGCGGTCGTCGCCTGCCTGACGCATCGTCGTCGTAAGGCCGCTCATGATCTCGCTGAAACGGCGTTTTTTCGCGCCGCTCATCACGGCTACAGTCGGTTTGCCGCCGCGGTTGTAGCACATCTGCATGACGGTGTTGACATCGTCAACGGTGAAGTCGGCTTTACCGCCGAGGTCGATGATGTTGTTTTTGACGATGGCGAGGTTCGTGCCCGCAGACGTCGGCTTGACCTGTTTTTCTGTTTTGTTTTCGACGGCGTCTTTCATCGAGGAAAAGAGCGTGAATACCGTTTCGGGGAGCGTGTCGTCGGTGCGGATGTAGTAGATCGTGCCTGCCGTAAGACCTGTCGGCATCGCATCTGCCGTGAAGTAGACGAAGTCGCCTGTGCGAAGGCCGTGCGCGCTTGCTGTCGTTACTTTGCCTGTCGAAGTAGTGAGCGTTGCGCTCATTACTTCGGACTGCATGAAGTACGGGATACCGCCCGAAAGTGCCGGCAAGTCGCCGCTTTCGGCACGTGCGACATCACCGTTGACGAGCATATATTCGAGATCGTGCGCCTGCTCGCGGAGTGCATTGGAGAGCTGGTGGTCGTATTCGCTCGGTTCGTTGTAGAACTTTTTGACGCGGTCTTGTGCATCGGATACCCAGCCGCAGTTGACGAAGTGCTGACAGTAGTTTTTCTTCGCTTCGACAGAGCCGACTTTACCGCCGCTGAAGTCTGTTTTTTCGAGGTGGGCGTTCATCTGCGGCGGCTTGAGTGCTTCGGTGAACCAGCCGAATTCAAGTGCCTGTGCGTTCGGTGCTGTCTGCAGGTTTTTGAGAAAGAACGTAAGTTCCGGGGAGATGTTTGTAAGGATATCAGAGAAGTCTTCTTTGTTGCCCACAGCTTCGTATGTCAAGGACTGACTGCGGCTCGGGCCCATGTTGCGTTGGATTGTCATGTGGATATTCCTCCTGGTGTGTTAGTATTTTTTGAGCATACGGGAGATAAAGCGTGCCTGATCGCGCGGCGACATATCACCGAGCTTGCTGATGTCGGGGCTCATGCTGTCTGCCATAGAGCCTGTGCGTTCGACGGACGGAACGGACACGTCTTCGATGCCGAGTTCTTTCGCGGAGAGCTCGCGGCGGACGCGGTCGTAGTAGTCTGCCATGACGGACGTGTCGTCGTCGTCAAAGTCGCCGACCTGAAAGCGTTCGATGGCGCGGGCGATGCGGTCAGCTTCTTCGTACGGGAGCGATTGGTAGCGCGTTTTCATCGTGCGGTCGATGTCGTGAAAGAGCGGTTCGCGCATACGTTCGTCACGGAGAAAGTCGCGGATGCGCAGTCTTGCTTCGTCAGCACGTTGGCGTTTTCGGTAGTGGTCGCGTTCTGCATGGAGCATCTCGTATGTGATGAGCTGCTGGAACATCTGTGTGATGTCTTCGATCTGGTCGCAGACTTCGCGGTCGCTCACATCGAGCGGATTGCCGTCAGCCGTCTGGTTGAGCATCTCGGCTTCGGCGGCGTGGCGGAAGGCGACTTTTTTGATGGCGCGCGGAAGGTTCATGCTCGGCTCTTGGGCGAGGCGGATGGCTTCTTTTGTCATATCGGAGATCTGCGGATAGTTGTAAAGACGAGGTGCGTCGCTGTCGCCTTGTGCGTCTAAATTGAATGTACCGATAAGACCGTGCGCACTTTCATCGGGGTGCGGGTGGCGTGGTTCTTGATTCATGGGGGGCCTCCTTTTCATAATGTAGGTCGTGTTTGGGTGGATGTGTGGGGGAGTTTGGGATATCACCGCCTTTCATAAGGGGGAACTGTTTTGGTGATGTAGTCGGAAGTATGGAGATGATCATTGCTTCTTTTATGGCTCCCTCTGACGAGGGAGCTGTCA
>JAFSAX010000198.1 GCA_017442105.1 Selenomonadales bacterium
GCCATGCAGACTAAACTGCGCAACCATTTTTCCCTTTTTTTCATAAGGCAACTCCTTTTTTCTGCTATTAGGCACCTCTCAAGCGCCTTTACTCACAGAATATCTTTAACTATGATTTATTCGCTCAATATTCTCATGTATCCTGCTTTTTTCGGAAAAGAAATCCTTACCGAAAAACAAAACACCTCCGAATACGGCACATAGCAATCCTATGGAAAGACATGCTATGTAACCGTATTCGGAGGCTTGAGAGTGTCCTATGTTAGATTACTGCACAAGACCGCAGATCTCTGTTTCGGTTTCGGTCTGGATGTAGATAAGCGCACCTTCGGGAACTTGAAGTTCTTCCCCTTTAACGAAGATACCGCCAACCAAGCCGACCGGTCCGAGTACAGCAAGACCGACTGCGCTGGCACCTGCTGCAGCAGCAAGTGTTTTCGTCTGTTCTTTCGCTTTTTCACCAAGAATGGTGTCTTGCGTCGTGCCGTCAAATGCTACGAGCGAGTGGAAGTCGATCTCGAGTTTTGCATTACGACCAAAACTTTTGGCAGGAGTTACTTTTGTGATAACGCCTTCACCGACTGCACCTTTCGGGAATACGAGAACGTTGTCAACGAGAACGTCTTCTGCTACTTGGAATTTGATGATATCGCCTTGACGATCCGTTGCTGTGTCGATTGGTGTCATAAGCGCGATACGAATGAGCGTATCAGCCGGTACAACGACGCTCTGCGTAGCGAACTCATCCGTTGCATATGCCAATTTCATCATACGATCAAGACGTGCACTGTAATTGCCCGTAGACGGCGCACCATTGACGATCGTTTCCATATCTTCGATTCTCGATTTTACCGAACCCGTTTCGATCTCATGTTTGATCTCCCATTCGGTCGCATTCAATTTTGCCATGAACGACGCATCTTCGCCATCGCTGACGATCATCGTTTCATAAAGGCGGTCTGCTTTTGCCATAACAGATTCATTCGAAGCCACGCCGTATACATCCTGTTCTACCTGTGCAGCGCGATCAACGAGTGCCCCCGTCTGTTCATTGCCGTATAACATCGTTTCAATTTTAGCCATTTTATCTAAAACTGTCATATTATCTGTACTCTGAGCAGCTGCGGTAACAGAAAATGCCAACGTCATCGCTACTGCCAATGCACTACATTTACGAATCATGCTGAATAATCCTCCTCATACTTGTCATTATTTTGTTTTAATTCGCAAAAAATCTGAAAAATCCTGCTTCCCCTCGCGTTTGCATTAAATTTTTACATCGATCTGAGCCGATACGCCAACACCCTGCACACGTTTGTAATTCTTCGTCGTGATCGCATCAACAGGGATCAACCCTTTGATACGGAACGTTTTTCCTAAGAAGCTGTCCTCGAATTGGAGCGCAGCTTTCGTCTGATCGACGAGTTCTTGCGGGCCTGATACTTGTGCCGCACCGATATATCCTTTTTCGCCGACCGTCAGGAGCGGTACGACTTTGGTCGCATATTCGCTTGTAACGCCATGCTTGACGGTAAGTTTATTGATAAATGTATTGATATCTTCCGCATAACGATCGACAAGGTATGTAATACCTCCGACTTTGATGAGATCGCCGACGCTGACGGCTTCCCCCGTTTTGTCGGATACTGCCGACATCATCGAAAAAGCGATAAGTCCTGCTGCTATGATCTGTTTTGCTTTCATCGTTATTCCTCCTTCAACGCATTTCGATATCGTTCTGCCAAAATGACCGCTACATACCCGTCAACAGGGACAGGTGGTACCTGCATCGAGGTGGGCATCAGCCTTCTCCAGCCTGCGGGCGGATTTTCCTGCCAATATCGTCTGCGTGCTTCTTCTGTCGTCTTATACTCTTCTACAAAAAGAGGCTCTGCACCACATTCTGCCCGCAGTCGCTCATACGCAGCCTGACTGCCTGTGCCGTTGCCGATGATGACAGGCGCATCGCTATGCTTCTTACGAGAATCGTTCACCCATGTACAAAGATCGTCCGTCTTGATCACAGCTTGTACGAACGAGCCGTCTTCCGACAAGATCGCAACACCGCATTTATCTCTGCCGGGATCGATCGCTATAACACTTCCCATCACATCGCCTCCTCTCTTTTTGATTCAATTCGGCGAAAACCGAGATTTCCCTTCTATGATGAAGTAAGAAAGGACTGCCAACCATTGGCAGTCCTTTCTGTCGTTTTTTTAGAAGCGGATGTCGAGCGTTGCGGCCGTTCTGCCGTCAAGTTTCGTCCCGTCTTGTTTTTCGAAGTCTTGATATACGATGTTAAGCACTGCATTGTCGCTGACATCATGCGTCAAGCTGTATTCCATGCCTTTGAATCCATCGGCAAACGAGCCTGTATTAAGGTCGTATGCCATCGAACCGAAGCTGGTGTAGGCACCTTTCTCAACATCGCGGTATTTTGCCGAAAGTCCTGTCTTTTTGTGGCTGATACCGTAAGCAAGTGCTTTGTCACCACTTTCGTTTTCTTTGATGAATTCTGCATTCAAGGCAAAGTTGTCACCAAGACCGATCTCGGTATTCGCACCGTAGAATTCTTGATTCGCATCGTCGGCTTTCATATAGTCAAGCGCGATATCGGCTACGCCGAGTTCCGTCTTATATTCTGCACCGAAAAGGGTATCCTTGTACTCATCGCCGTCGAAGTTTTCACCATCATACTTACCGTAGAATACTTTGAGTCCGCCTTTTTGGGCAGCAGCACCATTGAAGGTGTCATCCATCAGCATGCCTGTGCCGAGTTTGAGGTCTTGGCGACCGAGCGTCGTATCAAGGCCCAATAACTCGAATCCGATGTTCGCCGTATCGAGTACGACATGTGCACCGCCTTCGTTATGCGGTGTATCGCCTGTTGCGATTCGACCACTGAACGTGATGTCGTCGCTGACTTTACCGTCTACGGTAAGACGCGCACGGTAGTCTGTCTTGTCACCGTTATCTTCGAGCGATGCGTAACGGATACGGGTGTCACCGCTCACTTTGATACGCTCTTGTTCGTCTTTGATTTCGTTCACTTCATCGCGAAGCGATCCGATCTCGTTCGTGAACTCAACTGCCAAATCGTCGATAAGTGCTTTTTGCTCTTCGCTGACATCAGCCTGTTCCATCAAGCTGTCGACGACTTTTGCCATCTCGTAGCGCGTCATCGTACGCTCACCGCCGAAACTGCCGTCTTCATATCCTTCGATGAGGCCTGCGTCTGCAAGGCTCATTACGGCATCATATGCCCAGTGGCCTGTCGGCACATCCGAGAAAAGCTCACTTGCGTCTGCCGCAAACGCGGGAACCGCAAACGATACTGCGAGCGCGCTCACTACTGCTGTTTTTAACAATCTTTTTTTCATTTTTGAATCCTCCTTGGAATCGATACTGTTCGCAGGTGCGAAGCACCAATATGACAAGGTCGGATATTCATCGACAGCGAGTGACCGTGTTTCCTCTTGCGTCCGAATGTCCTGTTTGCCATACTCCTACCGCATTCGGTAGGTATGTATGCGCATCTCGTATTCCAAAAAGGATGACTAAGCGATCGATATTGTCTGCTGCCAGATCTTCTGCTGTACCTATTTTCCGTCTTCTGCCCAAGTCCTGTGGGGTGACCGCTCAGCCAAGATAGTTATACCATGTATCCGTCGATAAGGTCAACGCAAACAATTTTCCATTTTTCAAGCAAAAACAGGGAGCCTGACCTAAGTCAAACTCCCTGCTTATTTCTACTCTTATTTTACTTCAATATCAATGCGAAGAGGACCTACTGTGTAGATGTCTTCTCGCGTATATGCGCGCAAGACGATATCACCGTCTGCTCTATTCACCTGATTAACAGCTGCATATACTTCAGCGGCACTCATAACGCCGACTGTGCCTTGCAGCGGATCGAACAAGAGTCCGCTTTTGAGTGCGGCCTCATTGACTTTACTCAAGAATACGAGTACCGTTTCTTCCGAATTAACACGTTCTCCCGCCTTGAACGACTGTTCATAGACGAGCGTTCCGCGCGGGTAGACGAGTTTGTTCGAATAATGTTCGATACGACCGACGACAGCTTCGCCATAAACGCTGTTGCCTGCCGCCGTAACGCGAACGATCACATCGTCATCACTCGACAAGATACTGTCGAGTGCCTTATCATAATCATCTTGCGATACCCAGAGAACTTTGATGTTCTGCTCTTTGATATTAAGACGCGCTAAAATGTTGTTGTTGATCTGTTGGATCGCGCCTTGAAGTGTCTGGACGGCTTCTTCTTTCGAAAGTCCGTGCTTGATGACAGCGGTTGCCAAGACTTCGCCATTTCTGAAAAGGATCGCGCCTTCGCGAATATTCTGAAGACCTGCCAAGAGCTGATTCGATATCGCTTCCAATTCCTTGACTTCCGTTTCAAGTGTTCCTTTCGACTGTGTCAGGTCATCTACGCGACGATCAAGTTCCTGTTTTGTCGTTTCGAGCAGCGTCAGCTGTTCTTGTGCTACGCTGTAATCACCTTGCACCTTAGCGAGCTCTTCTGCCGCACGGTCGCGTTCGGCTGTCGCAGTGGCCAATTCGTTCGTGATATAGCTGAGCCGTTCTGTCGTTTCACGGATCTGTACATCGAGCTTGTTATACTCTGCCATCTGTTTGGCAAGCGCGTCCTGACTGCTCGTCAATTCAGCACTTTTTTGCTCGACTTCATTAGACAGCGATACGAGCTCTGATTTCAGCTGTTCCATGCCAAAAAGGGCTGTGCGTACGTCACGCGAAACAAATGTCAATATACTCATCGTCAGCGCAACTGTCAGCGCACCCGTGATGACGGTAACGACGATAGATGTATGTTTAGGGCGAAGTCCCAGAATGGAAAGACGTTTCTTGCCTATCTTAGAACCCAATCGGTCACCGCCAAAGGCGATCGCACCGCCCATGATACTCAAAAAGAGAATAAGTGCTATCCCGTACATTCCATTCCTCCTTCCCTGTTATTTCGAGGCTCTGCGTATCAGATAGATACCTGCCAATATACCGATGAGATTCGGTGTCCATGCCGCAAGCATCGGCGGAATAACGGCACCTTTACCGAGTGCGCCCGAGATCATCATGATGGCATAATACATGAAAATGATCGCAACGCTGATACCGAATCCGAGTGCCGAGCTCTTACGCTGCGGCTGCATGCCGAGCGGTGTTCCGATGAGCGCGAAAACGAAGCATGCCATCGGGATAGCGAATCGCTGATGCATCTCAAGCTCATACTCGCCTGTCGGCACGTACTCTTTTTTGAGCATCTTGATCTGCTGTTTGAGTTCGCGGATCGTCATTTCTTTCGGCTCTTTTTGTTCACGAGATACTTGTTTCGGTGTCTTTTTGATCGGCATCAACTGTTCTTTGAAGGTCATCGTACGTTCTGTACCATCCGGCTCGAAGCTGTATATCGTACCATCGTACATCGTCCATTTATCAGCCTGCCATTTCGCGCGCGGAGCACTTTCCATGCGCGTCAATTCTTCGTTTTCGAATTCTTGGATAGAGATGCCGTGCATCATATTCGTCGTGGCATCAAATTCACGTACATAAACGAGTCGTTCCATGTTGCCGTTTTTGACATCCTTGATGACGAGATGTTTTTGCGAACGAGCTGCCATGTTATTTTTGATCTCGTATTCGAGCGTATCCTGATAAGCAGTATTCGCTCTCGGAACAACGATCTCGTTGAATCCGACGGTAAATAAGCTGACAATGAACGCTACGATAAAAACAGGCGTCGTCAATCGAAAGAAGCTGATCCCGCCCGATTTCATAGCGGTGATCTCACTGCTCGACGACAAGCGACCGAATGCCAAAAGAGATGCCAGAAGCATCGACATCGGGAATGTCAATACAATGATAGCAGGCAAGCTGAATACAAAAAGCTTCGCAACGGCCGTTATCGAAGCACCGTATTCGGTAATATACTGCGCGATTCGAAAGAGTGTGCTCGAACCGATGAACACACTGCAAAATGCACAGATACCAAAGACAAACGGTCCCAATAATTCTTTTATAATATACTTATCTAATATTCGCATACCGTTCTCCCTACACACTCAAATTGTGACGATCACATACTGAAATTTTCGCCCAGATAGAATTTCCGTGCGATTTCACTTTCGGCGATCGTTTTGGAATCCCCTTCTATCAGGATCTTGCCTTCGCTTAAAATATACGCACGGTCTACAATGCTGAGTGTTTCACGCACGTTATGGTCTGTGATCAAGATTCCGATGCCGCGCTGTTTCAAATACGACACGATCGACTGGATATCTGCGACCGCGATCGGGTCAACACCCGCGAACGGTTCGTCGAGCAGAATGAAGTTCGGCTCAACGGCAAGACATCTGGCGATCTCTACGCGACGACGTTCCCCGCCCGACAGTTCGCTTCCTTTGCGCTGTCTGACATGCTGTACGTTAAATTCGTCTAAGAGACTCTCAAGCTTCGCCTCACGTTCATCTTTCGTCATCGAGGTCGTTTCCAAAATCGCACGGAGGTTGTCTTCTACCGACAGCTTGCGGAAGATCGACGCCTCCTGCGCCAAATATCCGATCCCCAGACGCGAACGCAAGTGCATTGGCATGCCCGACACTTCGTTGTCGCCGACATAGACACTTCCTGACGACGGATGTTCAAGACCGACGATCATATAGAAGGTCGTCGTTTTGCCTGCGCCGTTCGGACCGAGAAGTCCGACGATCTCGCCTTTTTTTACTTGGATGCTGACACCGTCTACAACGTTGCGGTTTTTATACGTTTTGACCAAATTTTCCGTTCTGATAATCATACTTTATTCGTTCCTCTCACTGTTAAGAGTTCGCATCATTCGTATCTTTGATCACCAAATGACTGCCGCCTCGCGATTGGAGCTCGTTATCGTCGAGAAGGATGGTCAGCTCGTTGCCTTGGAGTTGATTGCCGTTTTGCACCGCATGCGCGTTGCCTTTTAAGACGATCTTATTCTGACCCGTTTTCTCTCCGTAATAGAACGCTTGATCGCTCGTTGCCGTCAAGTTGTGGGTCTGGCTGTTGATCTGCACACCGCCTGTTGCCACAGCTTCTTCTTTCGGCATCGATGCTTCGATGCGCGGTGCTTTGAGCGTGCCATCCGCAGTTTTAAGCGTTGCATTGCCGTCGGCTACCGCAAATTCTTTATCCGTATAATAGACAAGGCGCGGGCCTGTCAAACGGTTGTTTTCTTTTGTAAGATCAACATTGCCCGTTGCCGTGAATACGGTTTCGTTTGCAATATCGACTTGGTTTGCCTTGAGCGTTGCTCCTTCTTGATGCATCACAACACCGCCCGTGACAGTACCTTCTTTTGCTTTCATATTATAAACAGCGTGTGCACCCTGTACACGTGCAGTACCCTGCACGATCACGACATGGCCGTTTGCTCTGAGTACACCTTTTTTCGAATCATATTCGATGCTGTCGGCTTTCATATCAACAGGAGCATCTACCGCACCAACGATCGGCATCGCCGCCATCAGCGTAAGCATCATACCTATTCCGGCTGCTTTCCATTTCATTCGTATCACTCTCCTATCTGAATCGCGTGTGCATTGCCGTCAACACGGATCTTGCCGCTCGTCTGATCGGCAACCATATGGTCGCCCGTTACGAGGTAGCCGTCTTTTTTGACTTCGACATTGCCATCGCAATAGAGGTGTTTTTTCTTACCGTCGTATCTTGCCTTGTCGGCTTTCAGCTTTCCGCCATCCGACTGACTTGCTTCGATCGAACCATCCATCGTAATGATGTTTTCTTTCTGATCGTACGACGCTTCTTTTGCTGTCAATTCGGTGACCGTACCATCTTCACGATAGAACGCACCTTTCATATCTTGCATCACAATGGCGTTCGACTCAAGATCGATCTGCATCGTTTCTGCCGTTACTTCCCAGATAAGTTTACCGTTTTTTTCTTCTTTCAGAGCATTACCACTGTAAGTCATCATTCGGTCAGGTACTTGTTCCTTTACCTTCTGCGTGATATCGGGACCTTCGTCTGAGATATACCAGATGAACCCACCGATCAAAACAGCAAACAGCGCAATGACTGCCATAATTTTCTTGTTCATGATTGCGCTCCTTTACTGCGCCTTCAGTGCTTTCTCATCCGCTTTCTCGATCGGCGTATTCCAACGTCGTTGGAACCACAACCAGTTCTGCGGATACGCACGAATCACATCTTCAATGATTTTTGTCATTCGTTTTGTATTTTCATAGAGATCTCTTTCTTCATCACCTGTTGCTTGGAGCTGTACAGGAGGCTGAATGAGCATCTGATGACCGCCTTCCGGTTTGCGCACGATAAAGATCGGGATGACTGGAGAACGGAATCGTTTTGCAAATACGGCAGGCCCTAACGGGGTCGATGCCATCTCGCCCAAAAATTCGATGAACGCGCCGCTTTTACCTGCGTCTTGGTCGGCAAGGAATCCGAGGATCTTGCCTTTTTTGAGCGCTTTGGCCGCAGCGACCAACTCGGTCGTGCCGCGCGAGAATACTTCTACGCCGACCATTTCGCGATACTCATTGAGTATCTTCGTATGCTGATCGTTCGGCTGGCGTTTTACGACTGTCGTAACAGGGAATCCTTCCATCGCCAATCGTGCCGCCATCCATTCCCAGTTACCGATATGCGCTGTGAGTACGACGACACCGTGACCGTCTTTGAGTGCGTCGGCAACGTATTCGGGATGATCCATCTCTACATATTTGGAGATGTTGTCTTTGTTCAGACGAGGCATCCACATCATTTCAAGGAAGCTCTGTCCCATATGATGACAGAGTTTCATCGTCATTTTTTCGGCTTCTTCTTCAGAATATCCCATTCCGCGACGCATATGTGCGATCGACAGATTGCGTTGTTTTTTGACGATATGATAATAGAGCGTACCGAGGCCTTTACCAATGGGAGCAAGTGCTCCGTACGGCAAGAGGCATACCAGTTTACTCATTGTTTTCAATAAACGGTACTGCATGATATCCACCTTTTTTGAATTATTGCGCCGTACCTTCGGGCGCGTCGTCACGGTATTTTGCGATGAGCGCTTCAAAACGGTCTTGTTTTTTTAAGATCATTTCAACGATCTCACGCACCGCACCGCGACCGCCTTCTTTTTGGGAGATGTATACGGCGGCTGCTTTGACTTCCGCTACCGCATTGGCTACTGCGCAAGGCAGTCCAACACGGTTCATGACGGGAATATCTATGAGGTCATCGCCAATATAGCAGACCTCTTCTGCCTTGAGGTCATGTTTGGCCAAAAGATCGGCAAGTGCCGCTTTTTTGCTCATACTGCCTTGATATACATCATCTATCTTGAGTTCTGCACTGCGAAGACGAACGATGTCACTCGTACGACCTGTTATCACAGCGACTTTGTGTCCGGCTTGACGAAAGAGCGAGATGCCCATACCGTCTTGTACGTTGAATTGCTTAAACAGCTCACCTTCATTGCCGAAGAATATCTGTCCGTTCGTCAATACGCCGTCAACGTCCAAGATGAGCATTTTGACTCGTTTGATCCGTTCGTTCATTATACCACTCCCTGACGGAGAAGGTCAGTCAAGTGGAGAATACCGATCGCACGGAATTTTTCATCGACAACAGGAAGAACAGTGATCGGTCTGGGAGCATTTTTCTCCATGATATGGAGTGCTTCAGCTGCCAATTTGTCCTTGGTGATCGTTTTCGGCGTGCGCGTCATGATACGGCTGACCGGATAGTCGAGGAATTCGTGACCTTTGGCAAGACCGCGGCGAATGTCACCGTCAGTGATGATACCGAGGAGATAGCCGTCGCTACTTACGACAGATGCCGCACCAAGACCTTTTGCCGTCATTGTAAAGAGTGCTGTTTTGACCGACTGGTCTTCCGTTACTTTCGGATTGTCCTCGCCTGCGTGCATGACTTTTTCTACAGTCAAGAGCAGTTTACGTCCGAGCGAACCACCCGGATGGAACAGTGCAAAGTCGGACGGCGTGAAGTTGCGTTCCGACAAGAGTGCGACTGCGAGCGCATCGCCCATGGCAAGTGCCGCCGTCGTAGATGCGGTCGGTGCCAATCCGAGCGGACAGGCTTCGCGTTCTACGCCTGCATTCAAGAATACTTCTGCATTTTTGACGAGTGTAGAGCTTTCTACGCCGCAGAGTGCGATGATCTTCGCACCGATACGTTTGATGCTCGGCAGGATGTTGAGGATCTCTCCCGTTTCACCGCTGTTGGAAAGCGCGAGTACGACATCGTCTGCCGTTACCATACCGAGGTCACCGTGAATACCTTCCGCAGGATGGAGGAAGAACGACGGTGTGCCTGTGCTGGCAAGCGTTGCCGTGATCTTTTTACCGATGATACCCGATTTGCCCATGCCTGTTACAACGACACGACCGCGACAGTCGAGGATCATACGAACGGCATCAACAAAATGAGCATCGATACGGTCGAGGAGCGACAAAATCGCATCCGATTCTATTTTGAGTACTTGTTTGGCTTGTTCAATCATCATAAGATGGCCTCCGTCTTATTTATGGCGACGCACAATTGCATCGATCGCCAATACGTCTTTTAATACATCTTCAAGCTGGTCTACCGCGAGCATATTCGGGCCATCGCAGAGAGCTTCTTCCGGGTTGTCATGGATCTCCATGAAAAGTCCGTCGATGCCTGTTGCTACTGCCGCACGAGTAAGCGTGCTGACGAACTGACGCTGACCGCTCGAGCACGTACCGCCGCCACCCGGGAGCTGTACGCTGTGCGTTGCATCAAAGATAACAGGATACCCGCATTCACGCATGATAGCAAGACCGCGCATATCAACAACAAGGTTATGATAACCAAAAGATGCACCGCGTTCGGTAAGCATGATGTTTTCTGCACCTGCATGTTTCAATTTGTCAACGACGTTTTTCATATCGTCGGGCGCAAGAAACTGACCTTTTTTAACGTTAACGACACAGCCGCTTTTAGCAACCGTTTCGAGAAGGTCTGTCTGACGACAAAGGAATGCCGGGATCTGCATGATGTCGAGAACTTTGGCAGCTTTTTCGATCTGATCGCACTCATGGACATCGCTGACAACAGGTACGCCGAGTTCTTTTTTGATAGCTGCGAGCATCGCAAGCCCTTCATCGATACCGGGGCCGCGATATGCTTTGTACGACGAGCGGTTTGCTTTGTCAAACGATGCTTTGAATACATACGGAATACCAAGACGGTCGGTGATCTCTTTGATCGCACGTCCGATCTTAAGGCTGCGTTCATAGCCTTCGAGAACGCACGGACCCGCCAAGAGTACGAGCGGATTCTGTCCGCCAACTTCGATATTACCGAATTTCACAATGTTCATATCTTATATCTCCTTTTCCAAAAAGAGTCGGTTGATTCTCTCTAAGTCTTCTTTCGTATCGATACCGATGAATTGATGGTCGGTAAAGATGGTTCTGATGGCAAAGCCATTTTCGAGTGCACGAAGCTGTTCAAGCGATTCGGCTTGTTCGAGCGGCGTCGGTTCCATTTTCGCATACGCAAGAAGGAAATCTCGGCGATACGCATAGATACCGATATGCTTATAGATGGGAGCTTTACCCTGAACGCGCGGATACGGAATGAGCGAGCGCGAGAAATAGAGCGCGTCGCCTTTTTTATCCGTTACGCACTTGACCGCATTGGGGTCGGCTGCCTCCTCTGCGTCGAGTTTTGTGATAACAGTCGCCATCTGGAGCGTTTCGTCATCGGCGAAGAGCATTGCAAGTCTGTCGATGACATCGGGCGCGATAAGCGGTTCGTCACCTTGTACGTTGATGATGACATCAGCATCTGTATACGATTCGGCTACTTCGGCCAGACGATCTGTTCCCGTCGGATGATCGGGAGAGGTCATCATGACGATGCCGCCGAATTTCTTGACAGCTTCTTCTACGAGCGGATGGTCGGTCGCAACGAGTACCGCAGTCGGTACAGTCGCCTGACTTGCTCGTTCGTATACTCTCTGGATCATCGGTTTGCCCGCAATATCAGCCAGCGGTTTACCCGGCAGACGCGTCGATGCGTATCGTGCCGGAATGACACACAAAACGTTCATTGTAATTTCTCCTTAACATTTACTAATTCTTCATTTTCTTCTTGATTGCCTGCAAGAATTCTTCATGCGACGGCAAAATTTTCAATTCCATTTTCAGGATATACACAGGAAGTCCGCGTTTGGAGTGAATGAACTCCGGCGGGATCTTGACGGCGTCTTTTTCGGTCGTGACGAGTGCACATACATTCTTTTGGACTGCGCTTTCCAAGATGTCCTGCATTTCTGCCATGGTGTATTCGTGATGATCCTGGAAGCGGATCGCATCGACGATCTCTGCG
The DNA here is from genome assembly GCA_017442105.1 of Selenomonadales bacterium. Classification (NCBI taxonomy): domain Bacteria; kingdom Bacillati; phylum Bacillota; class Negativicutes; order Selenomonadales; species Selenomonadales bacterium. The sequence goes on from JAFSAX010000198.1 coordinate 12,412, forward strand.
CCGCGACTTGCAATAGATTGTTCGAACGATTTTGGATTACCGATCGCCGAGAAGGCGATGATACGTTGACCTTTGATCGTTTCGAGTGCAATTTCACTATCGGGAATGCTCTTATACCAGTCAGCGATCTCAAGGAAGCATACGGAGTCGTGGATACTTTGAATGATCGGCGCATGCTGATTGTACTTGCGGATCGTGTCGCAGACGAGCTCACAGTTACCTGCTTCTGCCTGGTCTACTTTGGTCAAAAGACAGATATCGGCACGGTCGAGGTTCGGGAGGGTTTCGCGAAGAGTACCACGCGGCAGGATGTAGTTGTTGCCGAAGCTGTTGGCTGCCGCGTCGATGAGTACGATATCAAGGTCGCGATCGAGTTTCCAGTGCTGATAACCATCGTCTAGGATGAGTACATCAACACCAAGTTTATTGATCGCATGTGCACCTGTTTTGGAACGGTCACTGCCTATGATAACGGCAACGCCGGGCAGATTTTTGGCGAGAAGGTATGCTTCGTCACCGGCTTCGCTTGCCGACATATATATTTTAGAGCCGTCGGATACGACACCGACGCTGCCTTTCCATTTCGCACGATAACCACGGTTGAGGATGGCTACACGATGTCCGTCGTCACGTATCCATTTTGCAATGCGTTCGGCTGTCGGTGTTTTACCGGTACCGCCGACGGTAATGTTACCAAGGCTGATTACTGTCGCATTGAGTTTGGTCTGCGGAATGATTCCTTTTTTGAACAAACCGAGATTGAGTGCGACCATAGCACCATAGATGATGGAGCAGAATCTGAGGAGTGCGAGTACGCTCGAACGGAAGAGTCCTTCTTCTCCGTTATATACGAGTGTGTAGAGGTACTGCATGACGCGTTCTTTGTGATCGAGGAAGCGTTCTTTGTGGATCGACACGCGACGTTCGCCGACGCGGTCGAGAAGTTCTCTGAGTTCTTCACGGCTTTTCAGTGCGGCACCGCCGTTTTCGGCGATGATCTGAAGTGTCTGTTCTTCCATGGCACGTTTTTCTTCGCCATTGTTCATAAGGCGCAAGACGGTATCGGTCAGTTCCGCTTCGTTATGCACCGTAAGACAAGCACCGCGACCCGAGAAGAGTGCGTAGCTGTCTTTGAAGTTGAACATATACGGTCCAACGAGGATGGCTTTGCCGTGTGCGGCAGGTTCCAAGATGTTGTGACCGCCTTGTTCGATAAGGCTGCCGCCGACAAATACGATGTCGCCGACGCTGTAAAGACGGCCAAGTTCGCCGATGGTATCAAGGAGGATGACATCTCCGCCGCCTGCTTTATCGGCTTCGGTACGGAGGATGCTTGTCATACCTTTCTTCTGCACCATACGGGAAAGGTCGCCTGCGCGCATGATATCACGCGGTGCAAGGATCATTTTGGCTGTCGGATATTCTTTTTTGACTTTGAGGAACGAATCGAGGAGGATCTCTTCTTCTCCGCGATGGGTACTGCCCGCCATGAGGATCGGATACGCGCCGGTCAAGTGAAGTTTTTCGCAGAGTTCTTCGCGCTCCGATTCACTGACGCTCGTATACGTTTGGTCGAATTTGGTATTGCCCGTTACCGTAACGAGCGACGGGTCTGCACCGAGTTGGATGATATACTGCGCGTCGATCGGCGACTGCATGCAGAATTTGTCGATCGTGCCGAGCATATCTTTGAGGAGTCCGCGCAAGTAATGGTAACGCTTTACGCTCTTGTCGCTGATACGACCATTGACCATCATTGCTGGTATCTTATATTTACGAATTGCTTTTAAGAAGTTAGGCCACAGCTCTGTTTCGACAGGCATGAATACGCCCGGGCGAATACGTTTGATAACGCGCTCACCTAAAAACGGCAGATCCATTGGGAAATAAATGATGCTGTCGGCATCTTTTAAGATGCGTTTCGCCATGTCGTAACCGCTGGATGTTACGACCGATACGAGGATAGGACGGCGTGGGAATTCTTTGTGGAATTCTTTGACGAGCGGACTTGCCGCTACGATCTCACCGACCGATGCCGCGTGAAGCCAGATGCAGTTTTTGCCTGCTACACGATCTACATCGTCTTGCGGTACTTGTCCGAAGATACTTTGACGGACGCGTTCGACGAATCCGTCTTCGCGGATCGCACGATAGATGAGTACCGGTGTTGCCACAATGACGAGCAGAATAGCCACGATATTATATAAATATTGCATCGAGACGTTTCCTCCCGCTGTTAGTTTTCTTCTTGTTTATCACGTTGCTGCATTTGGTGGAGTTTGCTGTAGATACCGCCTTTTTCGAGCAGCTCGTCATGGGTACCGCGTTCAACGATCTCGCCGCGTTCCATGACGATGATGACATCGGCGCGAACGATCGTCGACAAACGATGGGCGATGACGAAGCTTGTTCTGCCGACAAGGAGTTTGTCGAGCGCTTCTTGTACGATCTTTTCGCTTTCGGTATCGAGCGCGCTCGTCGCTTCATCTAGGATAAGGATCTGCGGGTCTTTGAGTATCGCGCGTGCAATGGCGATACGTTGACGCTGACCGCCCGAGAGGAGCGCACCACGTTCACCGATCTGCGTTTCATATCCATCAGGCATCTGCGAGATGAATTCATGCGCATTGGCAGCTTTTGCCGCGGCAATGATCTCATCTTTTGTCGCATCGAGGTTGCCGTAACGGATGTTTTCGTATACCGTACCGTTAAAGAGCACCGTTTCCTGCGGTACGATACCGATCTGTTCACGGAGCGATTGCTGCGTGACCGAGCGGATATCATATCCGTCTATTTCGATAGAGCCCGATTGAATATCGTAGAAACGAGGGATCAGGTTGGCGATGGTCGATTTACCGCTGCCGCTGGCACCGACGATGGCGATCATCTGGCCGGGCTGTGCTTCCATCGAGATACCTTTGATCGCAAGCTCGCCTTCTACATACGAGAATTTTACATCAGTAAGTTTTACATTGCCTTTGACAATCGGCATTTTTTTCGCATCGGGCGCGTCGGTGATCTCTTCTTCCGTATCAAGTACGGCGAATACACGTTCCGCCGCCGCGATAGCTTTTTGGATATTGCCGTATACACGGCTCAATCGTTTGATCGGGTTCGACAAATTGACTGCATATACGAGGAATGCGATGAGCGCACCTGCCGTCAAGTTGCCGTCAATAACTACCATACCGCCATACCACAGAATGAGCGTGACACTGATCGCCGCCAAGAATTCAACGACCGGAGCAAGCATCGCCATCAGTTTCGCATTTTTCATCTGCGCAATAAAGTTGGCTTGATTCTGCTTGCCGAATCGTTCGATCTCATGGTCTTCGCGGACGAACGAGCGGATAACACGAATGGCAGAGAGTGCTTCTTGTAAAAGCGAGGTGATATCTGCGACACGCTCTTGCATCGTGAAGCTCGTCTGCTTCAATTTGCGTCCGAAAATATTCATCGTATAACCGACGAGCGGTACGATAATGAGTGTAAGAAGTGTCAGCTTCCAGTGAAGCCAGCACATCATCGCGAACGAACCGATGAGGATAACGCTTTCGGTTATCATGTCGATGACGTGATCGGCAAGACCTGCCTGCATTGCGGCAACGTCGTTCGTGACGTAACTCATAACGGTACCCGTCTGACGTTTCTCAAAATACGAGATGGGCAGTTTCTGCAATTTACGATAAATGGAATCACGCACGTCAATGATGACTTTTTGGGCGATGTATGACATCAAGTAATGTTGACCGTAGAGGAACACGCCGCGCAAGAAAAATGCTACTACGATGCTGACTGCAATGAGATTGAGCATCATCATATCTTTATCGGCAAGGACTTGGTCGATGACGCCTTTGATGAGCCACGGTACATAGAGATTCGCACCC
>JAFSAX010000199.1 GCA_017442105.1 Selenomonadales bacterium
AGCATTCTCACAGACTTATTCTTCCTTTTTATCCGCAGGAAATAATTATTTCTGCGTAAACATATCGCCGACGGAGAACCGATCATCAAGAGATACGAAAAAAGATGCCATCCCGCTGGAATGGCATCTCTCATCATCATTATTTCAACAAGTTTTTACCGAACCACTGTTCCGAGATCTTAGCACCGCTGCCATCTTTTTTCATTTCATCCATGACAGCCTGTACTTTATTGCGGAGCTCTGTATCATTTTTGCGGAACGCGATACCGAACGTACCACATTCACAGAAGTCCTCTTCGAGAACTTGGAACGCCTGCGGTTTTTTCGACAAGTAGAAACGACCTACGATCTCGTCGCCTACGATCGCATCAAGACGACCTGCTTCCAGATCCATGAACGCTTCGATGAAGTCGCCATATTTGCGGATCTCTTTATATTTACCCTGCCAGCCGAGCTCGATGATCTTTTCATCAGCCGTCGAAGCATTCTGAACACCGATCACTTTGCCTTCAAGATCTTTTACACCTTTGATAGGCGAATTCATCGGAACAAAGAGCACCTGTCTTGCATCCATATACGGTTCGCTGAAAAGAACGTTTTTCTTTCTGTCTTCCGTAATATTCATACCGTTCCACAAGCAGTCAACGCGTTTGCCGTTAAGCTCGGACTCTTTGCTGCTCCAGTCGATCGCTTTGAACTCGACCTGCATACCAAGACGTTTTGCAGCCTCTTTCGCCATGTCGATATCGAAACCAACGATCTGATTTTTTTCATCGCGGAAGCCCATCGGCGGGAAGCTGTCATCAAGACCGATAACGATCTTCTGCTGTGCATCTTTCTTAGCCGTATCCGAACCACCACAGCCTGCTACGATCATCGCGAACGACGCAAGCATCAAACAAAGTAACACCAGTTTTTTCATCTCTTGTAATCCTCCATTCTTATGCTGTAACTTCATTATACTTTAGTGTGCTAAAATAGCAAAGAATTGAAATTCTCGAAAAAACACGATTATTCTTGATTATCTCTTATTATATCAATATATCTTATTATTTCGCCCGTTTTTATTTTTTCTGCAGATGTGCCTTGTATTCACCATCTCTTTTCAATATAATGAAAGAAACTTATCAAACCGAACAAAAAGGAGTACACCTATGACACGCAATCTCACGAGATGGCTTCGCTTTCTCTTCATGTTCTATCTCTTATTCAGCGGCGCGATCGCCTACTTCGTCTACGACGGCACGCTCCCGTGGACAGACGACCTCATGGCGACCTCTGTATCGCACGTCGTCACACTTCTCGGTATCCTGCTCATGCTCAAACAATATAAGCTCGGCTTCTATATCATCTGCCTCGCCTCCCTCGGCGGCATCGGCTACAACTACTTCTATTCTCAGATGGACTTCCTCTCCGCCAGCATCGGCATGCTCTACGTCCCCGTCATCACAGCCCTCTTCTTGAGAAGCAACTGGCACATCATGAAGTAACACATCATAACCGGCCAAGACTTCCTCTCATCTACGAGAGGAAGTCTTTTATTTTTGCACAACGCCCGTCCTTTTATCAATAATTATTATCCGTAAATAAAAATTTTATTTTTTCTTCAAAAACCTATTGACAAATACATACCTCTGTCGTATACTTGCATTGTAGATGATTTCAATTCTCAACAGAGAATTATTACAAATATCTACACCCCCAAAAACCAAACCATTTCATCAAAAAATTGATTTACAAGGAGATGATTTTTATGTCTATGATCAACAAAGAAGTAAGCAACTTTTCGGTACAAGCCTACCATAACGGCGAATTCAAAACGGTAACGAAGGCCGACATTCTGGGTAAATGGAGCGTGTTCTTCTTCTACCCGGCAGACTTCACGTTCGTTTGCCCGACGGAGCTTGAAGACCTTCAAAACAAGTATGCTGACTTCCAAGCGGCAGGATGTGAGATCTTCTCGGTTTCGACAGATACACACTTCGTACACAAAGCATGGCATGACACGTCCGAGCGTATCGGCAAGATCACGTATCCGATGCTCGCTGACCCGACGCATGCACTCGCGAAAGACTTCGAAGTATATATCGAAGAAAACGGTCTTGCAGAACGCGGCAGCTTCATTGTAAACCCCGAAGGCAAGATCGTCGTATACGAAGTGAACGCAGGCAATGTAGGAAGAAACGCGGATGAGCTCCTTCGCCGCCTGCAAGCAAGCCAGTTCGTAGCAGAACATGGCGATGAGGTCTGCCCTGCCAAATGGCAGCCGGGTGCGGAAACGCTCAAGCCGAGTCTTGATCTGGTAGGCCTTCTGTAATGACCAGAGAGCGTTTGTATGACGTCGTAGTAGTAGGCGGCGGGCCCGCAGGCCTGACCGCCGCGCTCTACCTGGCGCGCGCCTGCTACCGCGTTCTCGTCGTAGAAAAAGAAAGATTTGGTGGACAGATCACCATAACCGAACAAGTCGTCAACTACCCCGGCGTATTCTCTGCGAGCGGTAAGGAGCTCACAGAAACGATGCGCCGTCAAGCAGAATCGTTCGGAGCAGAGTTCCGCCTCGCCGAAGTCACAGGTTTCGACTTAGACGGCGATATCAAGATCGTCCATACGGACAAAGGCGATGTAGAAGCCTACGGCATCCTGCTTGCAACAGGTGCAAGGCCTCGCATGATCGGCTTTGCAGGTGAAGCGGACTATCGCGGTCGCGGCATCGCTTACTGCGCAACGTGTGACGGCGAATTTTTCACGGGTAAAGATGTCTTCGTCGTCGGCGGTGGATTCGCCGCAGCAGAAGAAAGCGTCTTCCTCACGAAATATGCCCGTCACGTCACCCTTCTCATCAGAGAAGATGATTTTACCTGCGCAGAAGGTGCAGCCAGACCCGCCCGCAACCATCCGAAGATCACCATTCATACGAATACAGAGGTCGCAGAAGTAACAGGTGACAACGCTCTTACCACGATCCGCTACCGAAACAATGTCACAGGCGAAGAGCATACGCACACCTCCCCCGACGGAATCGGCGTATTCGTATTCGCAGGATATGAGCCGGCCACCGACCTCGTCAAGGACATCGTAGAACTCGACCACATGGGCTACATCATCACCAACTCGAGCGGGCTTACGAGCCGCACAGGCATCTATGCCGCAGGCGACGTCTGCGTCAAGAACCTGCGCCAAGTCGCAACAGCAGTCGGCGACGGTGCACTCGCCGCCACCGCACTCGAAAAATACGTTTCGACCATGCACGCCAAAACAGGCATCCAAGCGCCCAAACCGACGGCGAAACACCCCCAAGAGGAACCCAAGCCCAAGACCCAAGCACAGGCAGACAGTTCCCTCTTTACGCCCGAGATCGAAGCACAGTTAAATGCCGTCTTCGCACGCATGACAAGCCCCCTCACCCTTGAGCTTTATCTCGATGATCGCCCCGTATCGGCCGAACTGAAAGGATACATGACCGAGCTTGCCAAATACACCGACAAGCTGACCGTCAGAGAAGCGGAAGGCGGCGACCACCTTCCCATCGTCAAAGTTCTCCGCGCCGACGGCACAGATACAGGACTCGCCTTCCACGGTGTACCCGGCGGTCACGAATTCACATCCTTCATCCTCGGTCTCTACAACGCCGCAGGTCCCGGTCAACCACTCGACAGCGCGCTCAAAGCACGCATCGAAGCCATCGACCGACCTGTCGACATCAAGATCATCGTATCGCTCTCCTGCACCATGTGCCCCGACCTCGTCATCGCAGCGCAGCATATCGCGGCCTTAAGCCCGAACGTCAGCGCACACGTATACGATCTCAACCATTGTCCTGACCTGAAAGAAAAATACAATATCATGAGCGTGCCATGCTTCATCATAGGCGAAGACACTGTTCACTTCGGCAAGAAAAACATCGCACAGCTCCTCGATATCATCGGCTGATAAAAAGAAAGACACCTTCAGAATACTAATCTGCAAGGTGTCTTTTCTTATTTGGCATCCCACTTTTCTATATAATTCTGTTATAATAACAGTATCAACATTCTGGAGGAATCATTATGTTTATTCGCTGTATTATGATCACACTCTTATTGATAGCAACCGCTATGCCCGCATGGGCAAATGCCAAAGAGCCGAACCTCTCCCCCGAGGTCAAGCAACTGATGGAAGCAGGCATAGAATTGTATGAAGAAGAAGTTCTAAAAAGTCTGCAAATCGACGTCCAAGACCAACTCGAAGGCAACATCTACAACATCATCCTTACCATCACCAATCCGACCAACACTCCGCTTAACAAAAAAATAGCCCTCACCACTATCACCTACGATGTCTGCCATGCAGACGATCCGTATCAGACGATCACCCAATATACAGACGCCATCCCCGCATTTGTCATTGAGCCGGGCGAAACCTACACGACCACCATCAAGCTGAAACAGCCTGTGCCTGCCCAGTTCAACCACCTCGACTCTTGTGCCTTCATCTTTGAAGACAACACCACACTCCACTACAATACACTGAGCGAATCCGCTCCGACCTCTCCCTTCCGCTTGATCCCGACCGTATCCCCCTTCGGCGACGTTTCTCTCAATATCCAAAACAGCTCTGCAGCCGAAACGATCACCGAACTACGTGACATCCGCTTGAACTTCACGGTCGGAGAAGAATCTCACAAAATGCTCTTACCCGACCTCACCACCTTACAACTCAAACCGGGAGAAGCTCATACCATCCCTCTTTTCACACTCGCATCGGCAAGCAATACAAAATCCTCCGGATTCTCTCTCGGTGCCAACACAGTCAGCACCTCTCGAAGCTACAACTATCACATCAATATGAAAATAAACGGTATTCCCCATACATATTACGATAATTATTCCGATGCTACCCAAGTATCTGGCGTATTGAAAACCACACGGATCGACCAATCATCCGCAGAGTATCACTACCCGGCAGAAAAACTCGATCCCAAAAACGGAGCATTTTACCTTGATGGCACCGACCTTAACGCTTATCTCAATGTAAAAAACATCTCCGAAACAACATTCGCCTCTGCCAAAGCCGCGTATCGCCTTATCCTCTCTTACTTCGACCAAAACTCCTTGTATCAAGAAAAACGCTACATCGTCCATCTCCCGCAAGACTTCAGTATCGCCCCGCACAAATCGAAATATTACGCCTTCAAACTCCCGCTTCCCGCCGACTTCAAAAAACTACATGCCTATAAAGGACTCTCCTTCCAATCGCTCACCAGCCGCAGCTTGGCAAACGCAAAGCTCGCACAAGTCGCATCAACTTCCGACATACCGAAAAAAGACTACATCCCGCTTACCAATATCGAACTCGAAAAATAACATCATACGACAAAAGACACCTGCAATTCATTTTGCAAGTGTCTTTTCTTTTTTGCTATCCTCTTATCTATCTGTCACACAGCATCATATCCACAGCAATATTTTCACGTGAAACATACTACTTATCCACATTATCCACATATCTGTGCATAAGTGGCTGCTGTTGTGCAAGACTTATAGAGATAGCAGCCTCTCTTATACCATATCGACACATCCGTTATCCACGGGTGGGGACAAAAATTCCGCAGTTGAGGATAAGTCGATTCCATTTTCTCCTGCACTCTTTTATCAACAACCAGCACGCTCCACATATCCCCACAGACACGCACAAAAAAAGAGCTGACATCAGCCCTCTTCAAAAAGCAACCATACGAAACTATCTCAAGCACCGATACGCTCAGACCGCCTCGACATCCTTACATGACACAGTTCCAAATGGCTTCAAACGTCGAGCCCGGAGTAATGTCATGCCACTCAGGGTCGGGGTTCTCTTCCACACGCAACAACTCACCACTATGAATATTATATTCTTTGAGCGACAGTATCCTAACTTCCATGCCCTTAGAATATTCATTATTCATAACCAGCGCTGTCCCCTGCGCAGGAAACTCTATCAAAACATCTACATTACAGAAAGAACCACCATCATAATGAGTAAGCGTATTGGCATCATAAAAAATACTCATTTCCGCATTCGATCCGACAGGCTCCCATTTAGGGGTTTCGATCGGATACGCCATGCAGACCGAAGATACCAAGAACAATAACATGATAGTAAATACAAGCGATCTTTTCAGCTTCATCATTTTCATCACATCATATTCTTTCTCTTGCTGTAATAAGACATCACCAGCATACGATTTTTCCTGCTGGCCGACTTATCACATTCTACATTTCATCACGGTTGCAACATTTCCTGCCGAATCATATCGTCTTTATACAAACTATGCGAAATAGAATATTTACTAACAAAAGAAAAAAGCACCGTACATATCGTACAGTGCTTTTTCTTGACCAGCGACTACCTATCCTCCCGGAACGTCTCCATTCAAGTACTTTCGGCGTTTGAGGGCTTAACTACTGTGTTCGGCATGGGAACAGGTGGGACCCCTCAGCTATCATCACTGGATTCTTTTTGCGGACGCATCCAAGAACCAAGCCTGCGGCGCAGGTGATTGGCTAATGCGTGCCATGCGATAGCGTCCCAAGAAGCACACCGCTAGGTGTTGCTGATTGGCTAGACGCGAACCGCTTCTTGAGTTTACTTTCGCACCCTCAAAACTTCACAGAAGATCTTCCACAGTCTTTTACGCTTTCTTTTTTTAAGTCAAGTCTTCGACCTATTAGTATCGGTCCGCTCCATACCTCACGGTACTTCCACTCCCGACCTATCTACCTTGTCATCTTCAAGGGGTCTTATCAGCTTAATGCTGGAGAAACTTCATCTTAAGGCTGGTTTCACGCTTAGATGCTTTCAGCGTTTATCCTTTCCGGACGTAGCTACCCAACTGTACGCCTGGCGGCATAATTGGTACACCATTGGTCCGTCCACTCCGGTCCTCTCGTACTAGGAGCAGCTCCCTTCAAGTTTCTTACGCCCGCGATGGATAGGGACCGAACTGTCTCACGACGTTCTG
>JAFSAX010000200.1 GCA_017442105.1 Selenomonadales bacterium
ACGTGATAATGCTTGAGCCATGCATTGACTTGTATGATATAAGCAAAAATCTGCGGTGCGCCCATAAGCTGACCGAACCATGGGATATTCGCCGCCGACAGGTCGAGTCGCGCCAGCTCGTGCATCTTCGTATGATCGAAGAGCTGTGATGCAGGTTCGTTCGGATCGGCAAGGATACCAAGCGCACGCGACTTGACACACTGCGCATATTCGGGATGATGCGTCTTTGGATACGGGCTTTTCTTACGCCAGAGGATATCTTCTGGCAGTACACCTGCCATCGCATAACGCAGAAGACCTTTTTCGCGGTTGTTGTAATTTTTGTACTGCCACGGTACGTTCCACAGATATTCGACAAGACGATGGTCGCAGAACGGCACGCGCACCTCAAGACCGAATGCCATACTCATGCGGTCTTTGCGATCAAGGAGCGTCGGCATCCACCTCGTCAAGTTGAGATAGAACATCTTCCTCATTCTTGCTTCCTCATCTGTTTCTCCGTCTAGATACGGCACTTCGCGCACAGCCTCGCGGTAACGCATATCGAGATAGTCTAAAAGATCGATACGCTCCGTTACGGCAGGCGACAGCCAATCAAGGCGCATAGCGGCGCGCGGTGACCACGGGAACGTATCGGCATGGAGCATTTCTTCGCGATAGAACCACGGATACCCACCGAACACTTCATCGGCACATTCGCCCGACAGCGCGACGGTACATGTTTTTTTGATCTCACGGCAAAAGAGATAGAGCGACGCATCAATATCTGCCATACCGACAAGGTCGCGCGCCATAACGGCATCTTCGAGCGCATCTGCCATCTCCATATGGTCGATCGTCACCACTCGTGCATCGGTGTCAAAATGCTCGGCAACGCTCTTTGCCCATACAGCATCCGAATTCGGCTGAAAGCTGCTCGCCTTGAAGTATTTATCATTGTCGATATAATCAACGGAAAATGTCGTCAGTCTGCCGCGTCCCGCCCGCCTGTACGCTTCGGCAGACAGAGCCGTTAAGATACTCGAATCAAGACCGCCCGACAAGAACGTGCCGACAGGCACATCGGCAACGAGCTGACGAGCCGCTGTATCAATAACGAGTTCTCTGACACGCCTTGCCGTTTCCTCGAATGTGTCTGTATGCTCGTGGCTGGTGAGCGACCAGTATGCCCACGTACGCACGCCTTTTCTATCCGCGACCATCGCATGACCTGCCCGAAGTTCTTTCACACCGCGGAACACACCGACACCCGGTGTACGCGCAGGTGCCATGATGAAGATCTCCGCCAGTCCTTGTTCGTCAATGGCAGGCTCTATCATCGGATGCGCAAGGAGTGCTTTCAGTTCCGATGCAAAGAACAGGTGTTTGCCTCTCTCTGCATAAAAGAGCGGTTTGACCCCGATGCGGTCGCGCGCAAAAAAGACCTTCTGATCCTCTTTGTCATAGATGGCAAATGCAAAGATGCCGTTGAGCTTCTTGACGCAGTCTTCTCCGTATGCCAGATACGAGATGAGAAGCACCTCTGTATCGCTCGTCGTTTGAAACGTGTATCCGCGCGCTGTGAGTTCTCGTTTCAATTCCTGCGTATTATATAGCTCACCGTTGTATACGATAGTATACCTTTTGTCGCCTTGCCAGACATGCATCGGCTGCTTGCCATTTTCGATATCGACAACAGCCAGCCTTCTATGTCCCAAAAGCACCGTATCATCTGCGAAGTATCCGCCCGCATCAGGGCCGCGCGGTGTGAGCGTTTCTGTCATCTTCATCATGGCAGACAGTTCACCACTGAGGCCGCCTTCCCAATGTATCCAACCTGCTATTCCGCACATTTCATATCGCCTCCGCTTAATGAAAGAACGCTCTCGGTACCATAACGGTAAGAGAGCGTCCTGTTTCATTCGTATGGTTACACCATACGATATGCAATATACGTTTGTTTCGTGTTTTTACGCGCGTTCAAGTCGGATCGTTTCGCCATCTTTTGTGAGGCGGATCGTATCGCCTTCGGCAACCTCTCCGCGCACGATCATCTTGCTGAGCTGCGTTTCCACAAGATTGCCGATCAATCGGCGAAGCGGGCGCGCACCATACTGCGGCTCATAGCCGTTTTCGGCAAGTGTCGCAAGGACTTCTTCATCCCATACGAGCGTCATATCGACTTGTTTTGCCAAGCGTTTATTAAGATTTTCGAGAAGAATGCGCGCGATAGACTGTACTTCAGCTTTAAGGAGCGCGTTGAATACGATGATATCGTCGATACGGTTGAGGAATTCGGGGCGGAAATGCGCACGAAGTCTTTGCAAGACGAGTTCTTTTGCTTCGCCGAATTCCGATGCGAGGATATCTGCCGAACCGAGATTCGATGTCATGATGATGACTGTATTCTTGAAGCTGACTGTTCTGCCTTTGCTGTCCGTCAAACGACCGTCGTCGAGGATCTGCAAGAGAACGTTGAACACATCTGCATGTGCCTTCTCCACTTCGTCTAAGAGGATAACGCTGTACGGACGACGGCGAACGGCTTCGGTAAGCTGACCGCCTTCATCGTGACCGACGTATCCCGGAGGCGCACCGATGAGGCGCGATACGGAATGTTTCTCCATGTATTCGCTCATGTCGAGACGAACGATATTGCGTTCATCATCGAACAAAACTTCGGCAAGCGTTTTCGCAAGTTCTGTTTTGCCGACACCTGTCGGGCCGAGGAAAATGAACGAACCGATCGGACGGTCGGGGTCTTTGATCCCTGCACGTGCACGAATAATGGCATCGCTGACAGCCACGACAGCTTCGTCTTGACCGACGACACGTTCATGCAAAATCTCTTCAAGATGAGCCAGTTTTTCACGTTCGCCTTTCATCATACGCGTCACAGGGATACCTGTCCAACGGCTGACGACTTCGGCGATATCTTCTTCACGCACTTCTTCTTTGAGAAGCGTGTTTTCTTTTGCTTCATTGAGCTTTTCTTCTTCTGCCTTGAGCTGTGCCGTGAGCGCAGGGAGCTTGCCGTACTTGAGCTCCGACAGACGATTGAGGTCGTAATCACGTTCTGCCGTTTCCATCTCGCCTTTGATGGCTTCTATCTCTTTTTTCAATCCGCGGATACGAAGAATGCCTTCCTTCTCTGCCGTCCAGCGTTGTTTGAGCTCATCAGAGCCTGCACGAAGCTCTGCCAATTCTTCACCGATGGCAGCAAGCTTATCACGAGCGGAATCGTCGTCTTCTTTTTTGAGCGCCTGTTCTTCAATTTCAAGCTGCATGATACGGCGCAAGATCTCGTCAAGCTCGCTCGGCATCGAGTCGATCTCGGTACGAAGTTTTGCCGCCGCTTCATCGACAAGGTCGATCGCCTTATCGGGAAGGAATCGGTCTGCGATATAGCGGTCGGAAAGGACTGCCGCCGCAATGAGGGCAGAGTCTTTGATACGGACACCGTGATGAACTTCGTAGCGTTCTTTAAGTCCACGCAAGATAGAGATCGTATCTTCTACATCAGGCTGATCGACCAGCACAGGTTGGAAACGTCGTTCGAGTGCCGAGTCTTTTTCAATGTATTTGCGATATTCGTTGAGTGTCGTCGCACCGATACAACGAAGCTCACCGCGTGCGAGCATCGGTTTTAAAATATTGCCCGCGTCCATCGCACCTTCCGATGCACCTGCACCGACGACCGTATGAAGCTCATCGATGAAAAGAAGTATTTGGCCTTCCGACTTGGCTACTTCGTTGAGAACGTTTTTAAGACGTTCTTCAAACTCGCCGCGGAACTTCGCACCGGCAACGAGTGCGCTGAGATCAAGCGAATAGAGCGTTTTGTTTTTGAGCGATTCGGGCACATCACCTGCAACGATACGACGCGCCAAGCCTTCGACGATAGCCGTCTTACCGACACCCGGTTCCCCGATGAGAACGGGATTGTTCTTCGTGCGGCGTGACAATATCTCGATCGTACGGCGAATCTCCTCATCGCGACCGATAACAGGATCGAGCTTGCCGCTTTTTGCCTGCATCGTCAAGTCGCGTCCGTATTTTGCCAGCACTTGGCGTTCTTCATCGGGATTGTCGCTCGTCACATTCTTCCCTTGACGGAACTGCGATACAGAGCGCTGTACCATATCGCGCGTCAAGCCGAACTCACCACATAGCTTCACGACATCGTGGTCGCCGTCCTCCATCACAGACAAGAGAAGATGCTCTACACTGATGTACTCATCATGCATCTCTTGCGCAAGGCTCTCTGCCTTCGCCAATACGCGGATCATCGCCGAATTCATACGAAGACCGCTCTCCTGACCACGTACCGACGGCTGCTGCCCTAAAAGCTGTTCAAGCTTCGCCGACAAGAGCTTGAGATCAACATTCGACTGTGCGAACACCGCCCCCAAGATCCCGTCCGTTTCACGCGTAAGCGCAAGCATCAAATGACGCGTCGTGATCTCCTGATGATAATGCAGCGCAGCGATCTGCTGTGCTTCTTGTATAACAGCGAGTGAACGCTGTGTAAATTTTTCGTAACCCATAAGAAATCCCTCCTTTATTCATAAAAACTGCCTCCGATAAAAAACAAGAGACATTCGCCTCCTGTTCGCACCAAGTATGACGCACCTTCCAATGCGTCGATGCATCGGCAGCTTTGTCTTTATTATATTTGACTTTTTGACTTTTGGCAAGAGGTTTTGACCAATTTGTTGGGATATTTTTCTTTTTGATAATCTATCGTCTTATTATGCGCATAGACCTGCTCTGTTTATCCGTCTATACAAAAAAAGACCTGCTCAATAACGAGCAGGTCTGTCTTTTGTGATTTATTTTTTGCCTTTCAATTTCAAGATCAAGCATACGACCAAGCTTACTACGAAGCAGCCCGAGAAGAAGTAGAGGGTCAAGCCGTAGCTGTTCGTCTGTTCGTAGATGACAGAAAGAAGAAGCGGACCGACGATACCAGCAAGACCCCACGCCGTAAGGATACGACCGTAGATCGCGCTGAGCTGTTGTGTACCAAAGAGGTCGCTGAGGTACGCAGGCATACAGGAGAAACCGCCGCCGTAGCAGGTGATGATGATAAAGATGAGCGCTTGGAAGAAGAAGCTGTCCGTCACGCTTGCGAGCATATAGAACGCCGCGATCTCGATGACAAAGAACGTGATGTATGTATTCAATCGTCCGATGTAGTCGGAGATGGTGGACCAGCAGATACGACCTGCACCGTTCAACAGACCGATGATACCGACCATAGAAGCGGCTTCGAGCGGAGTCATCTTGATGACTTCCTGTGCCATCGGAGATGCTACCGACAACAGACCGATACCGCAGGTGATATTGGTGAACAAGATCCACCAGAGCGCACCGAAACGCCAATCGCGCATCGCTTCGCCTGCCGTATATTGACGAGCTGTAACGACAGGTGTAGATGCAGAAGCTTTTTTAGCTTCGCTTTCAGGAGCCTCTTTCGGAGGTTCGAGATAAAGAGAAGAAGCTGTCATCACAACGGCATAGACGCATCCCATAATAATGAAGTTCTGTACCAAACCGTATTTTGTGATCAACATCTGCATCGCAGGTCCTGCAATAAGACTGGCAAAACCAAAACCCATGATCGCAAGACCTGTTGCCAAGCCGCGATTATTTGGGAACCATTTTACAAGTGTAGAGATCGGTGTGATATATACGATACCGATACCGATACCACCCAGCACACCGTAAGCTAAGTACATCAATGTCAAGCTATTCTGACTGAGCGCGAACGCTGTGCCCAGAAGACCAAGACAGAATAACGCTGTACCGATAAGACCGCTTTTGCGCGGGCCGTTCTTTTCTACGAGCTTACCTAAGAAGCCTGCGGACAAGCCCAAGCACAAGATCGCCACAGAGAACGTCCAAGTAACTTCTTTTAAGGAGAAGCCCGTTGCTTCCATGATCGGTCTTGCAAGTACGCTCCAGGCGTAAACGCTGCCGATACAGATGTGGAGACCGATTGCTGATAACACGATCAGCCATTTGTTTTTCGTTTGTTGCATGTTAACACACTCCCTAACCAACATGATTCATAGTGAGCATTTTTACCCGAAAAAACAAAAATCGCCCGGGCTCAAATGCTTGCCCAGACGGTCGGCTAAATCACAATACAGTACACGTGGTGTAACTCCACTTGATCCGTCAGTACTGTATTGCTGTTTATGTGGTTACTTTGAGTATACTAGACATGAACTGCTATCGTCAAGACGGATTTGACTTATTTTTCACTTGTCGGTGTTTTTTTCTGTCGGTATCGTTTCCATATCCACCAAACGGCGATAAAAGCGACAACAACTACCATCGACCAAACGACAAGCTCCACATCGAACTTGTTGAGTATCTCGAGCGCCGCATCACCAAAATAGTAGATGATGATACCTTCTAAAAGGAATCTCTTCGCACGGCCGAAGAACGATGCCATCACGAACACCTTCATATCGACACGCAATGCACCTGCCGTGATACTGATGAACTTATACGGGATCGGTGACAACGCCGCCAAAAAGATCGCCCAGCCGATATTCTCGCGATGACTCTTCACGTACGTATTGATCTTCGTATAATGCTTCTCCGACATCATCTTACGCGCGGCAGGAAGCCCGAGCCGATTACCGATATAATATCCGACGAATCCGCCCGCCACCGAAACGAACGTAGCCAACAGACCGTAATGTATCGCATAAGACGGGTCTGCCATCGCAACGGGTCGTGGGGCTCCGCAGGGCTTCCCGTTCGTACCTGTTATCAAGATCACGGGCAGCCAGACGGCAGCAGAAAAAATGATCGACCATATCGATATGAACCTTGCGGCTGTTATCGATGGCGATGATACGATTC
>JAFSAX010000201.1 GCA_017442105.1 Selenomonadales bacterium
GCGTCCATAGCACCACCCAAGAGTTTGCTCGTGATGAATTCGTTAAAACGAGCTGCAATAATACCGATTTTTAAACCTTCAGCGAGTAATTGACCTTCTAAAACTTGTACTTGATTCATGATAATTCCTCCTAGAATGTAATCGTATATTTTCTTATTCTTCTACGAGCAAGTGACCCATTTTTAATTTTTTGACGCAGAGATAGTCGTGATTGAATTTATTCGGTTTGATCTCAAGAGCAACACGTTCGGCGATATGAAGTCCATGACCTTCAAGACCTGCGCGTTTTTCAGGGTTGTTCGTTAAAAGGCGGATCGTAGACAAACCGAGATCAGAAAGGATCTGAGCACCAATACCGTAGTCACGAAGATCCGGAGCAAAGCCTAAGAGTACATTTGCTTCTACCGTATCTTTGCCTTCATCTTGAAGTGCATAAGCACGAATCTTGTTTGCAAGACCGATACCGCGACCTTCTTGACGCATGTAGAGAAGTACGCCTTCGCCTTCTGCTTCGATTTTTTTAAGTGCAAGTGCAAGCTGGTCGCCGCAATCGCAACGGAGCGAACCGAGAACATCACCCGTCAAACATTCGGAATGAACACGTACCATGACGTTTTGCTTGCCTGCTACATCGCCTTTGACGAGTGCCAAATGGCATTTATCATCAACAGTCGTTTCGTAAGCAATAACACGGAATTCACCGTATTTCGTCGGCATTTTCGCTTCTGCCACACGACGGATAGACGATTCATGTGTTTTGCGATATTTGATAAGGTCTGCGATCGTAACGATCTTAAGACCATGTTTTTCTACGAATTTCATCAAATCGGGAACACGTGCCATCGTACCGTCTTCGTTCATGATCTCGCAGATAACGCCTGCCGGGTAGCAGCCTGCCAGTTTTGCCAAATCGACAGCAGCTTCCGTATGACCTGTACGACGGAGGACACCGCCTTCTACTGCACGAAGCGGGAATACGTGACCCGGGCGACGCATATCGTCTGCTTTTGTTGCAGGATCGAGAAGACGCTGGATCGTGAGCGCACGTTCATGTGCAGAAATACCTGTCGTCGTTTCTACCGAGTCGATCGAAACAGTGAATGCCGTTTCATGATTGTCGGTATTTTTTTCTACCATAGCACCGATTGCAAGTTCTTCCAAGCGTTCACCTGCGATCGGAGTGCAGATAAGACCACGGCCGTACGTTGCCATGAAGTTGACTGCTTCCGGAGTAACTTTGTCAGCGGCCATCAAAAGGTCGCCTTCGTTCTCTCTGTCCTCATCGTCTACTACAACGATGATCTCGCCGTTTCGTACCGCTTCAATTGCTTCTTCTATCGTGTTAAAAGCCATAATAATAACTCCCTTCTCTATTAAAACCCATGTTGGGCTAAAAAATCCATTGTGATACCGCTTTTTTGCGGTGTGGGTTCAGACGATTTCGGCGTAAGCAGCTTTTCTACATATTTGCCGATGATGTCTGTTTCCAGATTTACGGAATCCCCTACTCGTTTGTAACCGAGTGTCGTCATTTTCGCAGTATGCGGAATGAGCGATACGGAGAACCATGTATCAGTCGCTTCAACGACTGTCAAACTGATGCCATCAATGGCGATCGACCCTTTTTTGATAATATAACGACTGGTTTCGGGGGTAACGCTGATCTTGACAATGATCGCGATATCATTTTGATCCTTGGCAATGATCTTACCGACACTGTCAACGTGTCCGCTGACCATATGTCCGCCAAAACGATCTCCCAGCCGAAGCGTACGTTCTAAATTGACCAGATCACCCGGCCTTAGATGTGCAAGAACCGTCTTATTGACTGTCTCAGGCATAACATCTGCCGTGAAGTAAGTCGAATCGAAATCGACCGCAGTCAAACAAGTGCCGTTAACGGCAATACTGTCACCGAGCTTTACGTCTTCCAAAACCTTCTTCGCCGCAATCGTAATGCGGACGGATTTAGCACCTTTTTCAATTGTTTTGACTTTCCCCAATTCTTCCACAAGTCCGGTAAACATCCCGTCCACCTCGATTCTTAAAATAACCACGGAAAAGGTAATTTCCGTCTAATGTTTCAACAGATACATCTTCTAATGTAACCGCATCTGCCAAGTGCGATACACCAAGCATACCGAATGCACTCGGAGCATCCTTACCGCCTATCAGAATAGGAGCAATAAAAGTCATCAGCTCATCAGCAAGATTTTCGCGAATGACAGACGATACGATTTTCGCGCCCCCTTCGACGAGGAGTGACGATATCTGTCTAGCACCAAGCTCTGCGAAAGCCTCGCGAATATCGACATGGCCGTCTTTGGCATTGACTTGAATAACAGCTGCGCCGACTTTTTCTAATGCATGTACTTTGTCTGCATCGGCTTCATTCGTCGTGATGATGATGACGGGAGATTGTCCGTCGTGAAGCATTTTACTTTCAAGCGGCATTCTCGCTCTGCTGTCAAGTACGATGCGGATAGGATTCTTCCCTACTGCACCGTCTAATCTTGTCGTCAAACTTGGATCATCAGCGATAACAGTATCGATACCAACGACGATCCCATCACAAACATCGCGAAAACAATGTCCGTAACCACGTGCCATTTCGTTCGTTATCCATTGTGATTCGCCAATATCGGTCGCAATCTTTCCGTCAAGCGACATTGCCGACTTGACGATAACATATGGCATCTTTGTACTGATCCATTTGATGAAAACGCGGTTTAGTTCTGCCGCTTCTTTCGCCATCAGACCACTTGTGACTTCGATACCTGCTGCTTCCAATTTTCGAATACCGTTACCTGCAACGGCAGGATTCGGGTCTACCATAGCGATCACTACACGTTTCACGCCTGCTTTGACAAGTGCATCGGCACATGGACCTGTACGTCCCGTATGCGAACACGGTTCAAGTGTTACATATACCGTTGCTCCCTTGGCCAATTCACCTGCTTGATTAAGGGCATGAATCTCAGCGTGCGGTGTGCCTGCTTTTCGATGCCAGCCTTGTCCCACGATTCTGTCGTCTTTTACAATGACCGATCCAACAAGCGGATTCGGACTTGTACGGCCACATGCATATGCTGCTATCTCTAGGGCTTTTTTCATATAATATGCGTCGCGTTCCATGGCTCGCCTCCTTTCATAAAAAAGAAAAGGCTGTTACTCTTCTAAGAGAAGATAACAGCCTTACAGAGTTCCAAATAGGTACAACAAACTAAGCGTCATAAAACGCCTACTTTTACAGTTCGCCTTTTTCCATCCAGACTATACTGTTGGCCTTGTAATTGCATCAAGTCTGCAACACAGGTCGTGTCGCTCGCGGGCTATACCGCCAGTAAGGAATTTAAAGATTGCTCTTTATCACCTTGCCCCAAAGACTGTAACCGTATTAAATTACTTTTTCATTTTAACACTAAATTCTGAAAAAGTCAATTATTTCCGTTCGCTATCAATTATTTCTAAGCTCAGCGATCGTTTTTACCATATCTTCTGCATTATATACAGCAGAACCTGCAACGAGTGCTGTTGCACCTGCTTTTTTGATTGCGGAAGAGTTTTTCGGCGATACGCCGCCGTCGATCTCGATGATCGTATTAAGGCCGCGATCGTCGATCATTTTTTTCAAACGCGCGATCTTATCAAGAGACGATTCGATGAACGACTGTCCGCCAAAGCCCGGATTGACACTCATCAAAAGAACGACATCGACATCGGGAAGAATCTCTTCGATTGTAGAAAGAGATGTAGACGGATTGAGTGCAACACCTGCCATCATACCTGCCGATTTGATAGACTGCACAAGACGATGAAGATGCGGTGCTGTTTCTACGTGAACAGTAATAAGCTGTGCACCTGCCTGACGGAATGGTTCGATATAATCTTGCGGATTTGTGACCATCAAATGTACGTCAAAAAACTTCTCAGTCACTTCACGTACCATTTTGATAACCGGTGCGCCAAATGTCAAATTCGGTACAAAATGACCGTCCATAATATCAATATGAATCCAGTCGGCTCCTGCCTCATCAACGCGACGAATCTCTTCGCCCAATTTTTTAAAGTCAGCCGACAAAATGGATGGTGCTATTTTAATCAACTTCATAACCCCCGTTATTACAATCATTTGAAACCAATATTGTATCATTTCAATATTGGTTTATACCAACAGTATATCATATTTCAACAAATAAACAATCATAATAATGTTATCGCAATAGAAAAGCCTGCATACAACTTGATGTATACAGGCTTCATATCAGTATTTCTTTTTATTCGCTTCTTGTATCTCCGCAA
>JAFSAX010000202.1 GCA_017442105.1 Selenomonadales bacterium
GAATAGGAGCCATCGTCACGACCGTATCGAGATAACCGAGATTCTTTTTCAATCTCGCCGCCTCAAGCGACGTCCTATCCTCGAACGAATCACGCATCACATGAACATCCGTATACGAACAGATGCCCGAAGCCAAGATCCTGCCTGCCGCACTCTGCGACTCGGCACACACCTCGCCTGCCTTCTCCCACTCGTTCGCATCGATATGCTTCATCATCTCATGGCACACCCTGCGGCCTTCCTTCGCATCCTTCTCATAATAGCGGAACCGCTCTACTGCGATCGCCACCACAAGCAACGAACAAAAGAGCAGCGGGTACATTACGATGCCACCCTTCACAAACCAATCAAGAATTCCATAGCCTTCCATCAATCAAACCGCCTTTACTTAATGATAATTATTCTCAATACAAGATTCAAAAAAAGCCCCGCGACAAGGCATATCTCGCCTATCACGGAGCTCATGGCCCTCTTTATCTCGTTACCAAGCCAATATCTTGCAACGAACCTAGTCTTAGTATAACGATTTTGATTCTCATTGTCAATAAGTTAAAAGCAAAAAAGCCCTACGCTTGGTAGGACTTATTAGGGGGGGAGGAAGTTGGACTCAACAGACACGGCTCTCTCTATACCGCATCTGTTTTGCATCGCATCTTTATTATATCTTCTATTAGTCAAAAAGTCAATATGTCAAATGGTCAATTTTATTTATTTCTTCCCGACATGACATCTTCTATCAGATCAACAACGCGCATCGTTGCATCTCCACGCTCGACACATCCTCTGTCAACGAGGAATCTGTCGATCTCTTTTTGATATCTCTCGTCATCGAACGACAAGATATTGTCTATCATTTGTTGATTGTTCTCGGCGATGGGGAACGGTGTTTCTTCGATGGGGTAATAAAAACCGCGTTCGGTGTTATATTTTTCGAGATCTGTCGCAAAGACAAAGCCCGGTCGTCTGCCCAGCATATAGTCGAAGATACAGCTGGAGTAGTCGGTGATGACGACATCGCTTGCGACGAGTAGTTCTTGGATATCGGGATATTCTGTCGTATTGATGACTTGCCCCGCAGATCGGAAGAGGTCTTTGTCCTTTCCTTTCAAATATGGATGCATTCTGGTCAGCAGGACAAATTCACCGCCGAATCGTTTGCCGAGTGCATCAAGGAGTCTGTCGACGTCTAAGGCATAGCAGTCTAAGCTGAAGTCATCGCGGAACGTTGGGACATACAGAACGAATTTTTTGCCCGTGACGCCATACGTTTCGCTTACTTTTTGTTTGATGCGTGCATACGTTTCTTCACCTTCGAAGAAGATGTCATTACGCGCGTGACCGACTTTCATGATGATGTCATCATCTCTGCGAAATACCGATCGAAACATATCGTCTTCGAACGTACTGTTCGATACCAATACATTGATGTATCGTGCGTCTACATCTTCCAGCGATTCTCCGACGTTCTTGTCGGCACCGCCTTTACCGTGTTCGTCGCGGCCTGTTCGTTTGATACCAAGCGAGCCGTGCCACGTCTGAATATAGAACTGGTCATCTTTTTTACGCCATCCGCGTTTGATAAAGTCGCTCGTTGCGGCATTGCTGATAAGCAGTCTGGCCTGTGCCAATTCTCTGATGGCATCTTCGCTCTGATAGTCGACCAGTCTGACCTGCGGCGGGAAACAAGAGGTGTCTGCTTTCTCGATATCTCTGAGGAGCCAAACGATCTCATACGGCAATTGCCGTTTGAATATCTCTTCGAGGATATACTTGGGATGGCAGCCGTACAGATTCAATCCTCTGTAATTGTTGACTACGATCTTATTGGGCTGTATCGGTGTACGAAGGCACATCTCGTTTACTTTTTTATATCGGTTGATCGTATAGATAGGTTTCCCGCATACGACAACGCATTTGCCGTCCGCCTTGTTGGCTATCGAAAAAAGCCACCTGCTAAACTTCTTGAAACTCATGGTTCACTCACCTTACTGCCATTATTTTGAGAAAGGGAAACCACCGACAGCAGTTTCCCCATACCCATTTTTCTTATCATTTGATCTTGATGTCAACAACTTCACCGCTGAAATCACTCAACAATGTTTTCAGCGATATCTCTGCTACATCTTCCGATCGCAGAAGCGTATCGTCCGGCTCGATGCCGAAGTTGGCCGTTCTCATCGGCGTTTTCGTTCTTTGCGGATTGATGCAGTTGATCCTGATATGCTCTTTCTGCCATTCTTCGGCAATGGCCTGTACGAAGTTTACGACTGCCGATTTGGTCGAAGAATACAGCGCATAGTTCGCTCTGCCCCTAGTATACGAGCTTGAGGTAAAATGCAATATCTGACCGTGACTT
This sequence comes from Selenomonadales bacterium, assembly GCA_017442105.1. Lineage (NCBI taxonomy): Bacteria > Bacillati > Bacillota > Negativicutes > Selenomonadales > Selenomonadales bacterium. The sequence continues at coordinate 2,357 of JAFSAX010000202.1, forward strand.
TCGCGGATATACTCATATGATGCTACCGTTACATTGACCATACCTTTATAGTTGATGTCGATAATTTGATCGATGGTATCGCCCGTCAGGTGCATGATCGGTTCTTTATTGAGGATGGCGGCAGAGTTGACGACATAGTCGATGCGGTGTTCTTTGTCATATACACAGCGCAGCGCCTCTTTGATATCGCCTGCCTTGGAGATATCGGTATTCGTTGCCGAGCGCGAAAAGGCATAGCATTTCGCACCGTGCGTTTCTGCAAGCTTCACCATATCGAGGCCGATACCGCTGTTTCCGCCGAATACGACCATGACTTTTCCGTTTAGTTCGGAGAAGTCTGCATCAATATCAGGCTCCGTACATTTTATCTGGAACAGTTTATCGAGCACATAGATATCTTCGGGATATGTCAGTTTGACGTTCTGTTCCTCGCCTTTTACGACATATACCTTTGTTTCCGGCAGATATTTCTTCACGATACCGCAGTCATCCGTCGTTTGCATATCGGGATCGCGCAAAGCAAGGTCATACGCATCGCGTATCGTCTTGTACTTGAAGGCTTGCGGCGTCTGTCCGCGATTTAAATACGCACGGTTTGGAATTTCTGCAATATACTGTTTCGTTTCATCGAGTTTGATGATGGTGTCGGCAGACGGTATCGCAACATCGACTGCTTCATAGCGATCGAGTGCGGCGATCGTTTCGTCAATGATCCGTTTGCTTACCATTGGTCTGACTGCATCATGGAAAATGAGGTTGACATCTTTCGTCGCTGTGTCTTGGTACGCTTTTATCGCAACAAGACTGCTCTCATATCGCTCGGAGCCGCCGTTTAAGATCTTCTACTTTCGTCCAATGATTGTGTAATACCATATCCTCGGCAACATGAAGATAGGCCGCATTCATAACGATCACGATCTCATCTATCTTGTCGTGTTTCTGAAACACTTCTACCGTATGCTCCAGTATCGTTTTGCCTGCCATTTTCATAAACTGCTTGGGCTTATCAAGACCCAATCTGCTTCCCACGCCACCGGCTAATATGACTGCTATATTCTTCATGAAGCATTCACTCTCTTTTCTCTGTTCGTTACTATGGATACCTCGGCATGCACGGTGTTCTGTCACCAAAAATTCATCTGATTTAATGTTTAATTATATCATACTTCTTCCTGTATTTACCACAATACTATCATAAACCAAAAAAAGACAGCCCTGCCGAGAGAGCTGCCCTATATTCACTATGGCATTATACGTTGAAGCGGAAATACGTGACGTCGCCGTCCTGCATGACGTATTCTTTGCCTTCGAGGCGAACCTGACCTTTTTCGCGAGCGGCCGCGTGGCTGCCTGCTTCCATGAGGGCATCGTACGATACGATCTCTGCACGGATGAAGCCGCGTTCGATATCACTGTGGATCTTACCGCCCGCCTGCGGTGCTTTCGTACCCTGACGGATCGTCCATGCGCGGACTTCCTGTACGCCTGCCGTAAGGAAAGTGATAAGGCCGAGGAGTTTGAACGATGCTTTGATAAGTTTATCAAGACCCGATTCGTCAAGACCGAGTTCCGCGAGGAATTCTTTGGCATCTTCGGCATCGAGTTCTGCAATTTCGGATTCTACTTTGGCAGAGATGACGATGACTTCTGCTTTTTCTTCTGCCGCATACTGCGCTACTTTCTGTACGTGCGGGTTGTTGTGACCATCAGCGACTTCGTCTTCACCTACGTTTGCGATGTAGAGGATCGGTTTGAGCGTAAGGAGGTTGAGGTCTTTGATAAGCTCTGCTTCGATTTCGTTCATCTCTACGCGGCGCGCAGGAAGTGCTTCACCGAGTACTTCGGCAAGTCTTGCAAGAAGTTCTTGCTCCATGCGAGCTGTTTTGTCGCCGCTTTTTGCAAGCTTCTGTACACGTTCTGCACGTCTTTCGACCGTTTCGAGGTCGGCAAGGCAAAGCTCTGTATTGATGATCTCGATATCGCGGAGCGGATCAAGACCGCCTTCTACGTGGGTGATGTTGCTGTCTTCGAAGCAGCGTACGACCTGTGCGACGGCGTCTACTTGACGGATGTGTGCAAGGAATTTGTTGCCGAGGCCTTCGCCCTGTGCAGCACCTTTTACAAGACCTGCGATATCAACAAAGCGTACCGATGCGGGAACGGTGCGTTTCGTTTTATACATTTCTTCAAGTTTCTGAAGACGATGGTCGGGAACGTCTACGACACCGACATTCGGCTCGATGGTGCAGAACGGATAGTTGGCCGCTTCTGCGCCTGCTTTGGTAATAGCGTTAAACAGTGTGCTTTTTCCTACGTTGGGAAGTCCTACGATACCGACTTCTAAGTTGCTCATATTGTGAAAACTCCTTATTTCATGGTTTTTGTATATACGTTAGTCTATCTTTTCTATTGTACCGAATCTTCTTCGTTTGTGCAAGGTTCGTTTTTATGCTGCTCTGCCGATTTTTGCTGAATGATCTCACGTACGGCCTTTTCGAATTTGACGCGTGGGATCATGACCCAGCGGCCACAACCGACGCATTTTAAACCGAAGTCCATACCGACGCGCGTGATCTCCCACGCATCCGAGCCGCACGGATGTTTTTTCTTCATGCGAACGATATCTCCGACTGCATATTGTACACTTTTCATCGAGCGTTTTCCTCCGTTCTTGTCAGTCTACATTTCATATATAATACTATCTTCTTTGAGAAAATCCTGTTTTTATCGGCGCGATACTGTCATTTTTCGCATAAAATGTGAAGGATATATCCGCAAAAAGGAGGGCGCATCTATGGCATCGCCTATTCTCGATACGATCATCGCCGATATCAACGGTATCGTACCGCAGTATTCTGCCATCGTCAGCTCGTATCGTCTTCTCGTCGGCAGCGCGGAAGAGATATCGCGCATGCACGGTGTTCCACGTGAAATATACGAGCGTGCTGTCTGCCGCTATGACCGTGCAGGAACGCTCATTGATATCCTGCACGAACTTCTGTGCTGTAAGGTACGGTTCCTTGCCGAATTTCTCAGCGTAACGTGTGCGCCCATCGATATGTTCAGCTTGGCGCAAGACCCACTCAACGAAAAGACCGTTGAGGAGATCATCGAGATAGAAGTGCTTCGCCGCCTGCTTGCACTTCTTTGCGAGCGTGAGCCTTGTTTTCCTCCCTCCCCTGCGCTCAAAGACGACTGCTCTTACCCCTGCCCTGCTCCGCCCGCACCACCCTCACCAAACGAAAAGACACCGCGAAACGTGTGATCAACGTTTCCGCGGTGTCTTTTCTTCGCCTGTCGGCTCCATATGGATGATAATATTACACGGAGAGAGCTTCTTCTTGACAAGGTCTTCTATCTGCTCGCTGACACGGTGTGCCTTTTCGAGCGTCATGTTTTTGTCCATGACGATGTGTACGTCGATAAAACGATAGTTGCCCGACTTGCGCGTACGCAGATAATGATATTCCTGTACAGCTTCGTGGCGGTCTAAGATACCGACGATGATACCTTCCTCTTCGGGAGGAAGCGCATGGTCGGTGAGGTCATTGGCACTTTTGACCGTCATCTTATATCCTGCGCGGAAGATGATACCCGCTACGATGATCGCCATAACAGGGTCTATCCATGCCATGCCCGTGATCTCCATGAGGACAAGTCCGACAAGGACACCGCCCGATGTCCAGACATCTGCGCGAAGATGGAGCGCATCGGCTTCGAGAGCCTGCGAGTCGGTCTTACGTGCGACACGCATCAGTCGCTCAGATACGAACAAGTTGACGATGATAGAAATACCCATGACCCAGATACCGTACGATAGGTAGGTCGGCATCTCGGCCGAGCCGAGCTTTTCGGCAGCTTCGATGATGATCCAGATGGCCGCACCGACAATGAGGAGTGCTTCTACGACACCCGACAGGTTCTCCAACTTACCATGACCGTATGTGTGATGGCCGTCAGGAGGCTTTGAGGACGTGCGCACGGCATAATAGGCGATAACGGCCGCGATGAGATCGACTGCCGAATGGATCGCCTCTGAGATGATACTGACGGCACCGACATAGAACCCAACGACGAGCTTAAACAGCATCAGCGTCGTATTCGACACGATAGACATCGTTGCCGCCGATCGTTTTAGTTTTTCTTCATGACTGAGCACCCTTCTCCTCCTTTCTGTATATCCTCTTTATTCATATCATATTCTTTCAGTAAGATTACTGTACGTGCTGATCGCTTCTTTGTCAAGTCTGTCCTTACATTTGTTATCTTATGTATGAGGAATAATTATGCCTTCCTCCCAATATACTAGACCAAAAACCGATAAGGAGACCGCCATGCTCGATACGACCCATACACTCACCGAATCGCTTCGCACATACTTGACCGTACCCATACAGGCAGGCAGAGATATTCTCGTCGTCTGTATCGGCACCGACCGCTCGACGGGCGATTCGTTCGGCCCGTTCACAGGCAGTCTGCTCGAAAGCAGTACGCGGTATCCCTACATCTACGGCACCCTGCTCCACCCGATCCATCGCCAAAACTTCGTCGCCAAGACATCTTTTCTCTGTGACCGATTCGTCGACCCGTATATCATCGCCATCGACGCAAGCCTCGGCAGCAGAGAGCATATCGGCAACATTCGTGTCCGTCGCGGCAGTATCCGCCCTGCCGCCGCATTTACGGAGGACCTTCCTTCTATCGGCGACCTCGCCGTAACAGGCATCGTCGGAGCAAGCGGAGCATACGATTATCACACGCTCCAATCGGCACGTCTTGGTCTTGTATCACATATGGCGTCACAGCTCGCGACTGCGCTGTCGGCAGTCCTTCCCGCATCAACATAAAAAGACACCGAATATCGGTGTCTTTTGGTACTTACAGATAGCTTGCCGGATTGACCGGTCTGCCGTTGACGATAACTTCATAATGAACATGCGGGCCTGTACTTCTGCCCGTATTGCCCATCGTCGCGATCTTCTGACCTTTTTTTACTTTTGCTCCCTTCGGAACAAGGAGCTTCTGACAATGTCCGTAGAGTGTTTTGATACCATTGCCGTGATCGACGGTGACGCAGTAGCCGTAAGCACCGTGCCACTCGCTCATCGTAACGACACCTGCTGCCGTGGCAACGATCGGTGTACCAACGCTGTTGGCAACGTCAAGACCTGCATGAAGTCTGCCCCAACGTGAGCCGTAATGCGACGATATCTGACCGCGTGCAGGCACCCCTTTCGGACGCTTGACCTGCATATTGTATCGCTCTTCCAAGACAGAATGCATCTCTTTGAGATTCGTTTCGCTCGACTTCAAGTCGTACTCGATGGCACTCATACTGTCACCGACACTATTTACATCGGCTCCCGTCAAAAACGATGGAAACGACACATTCGGACGACGAAGACCCGAACGCGATACAGCATCGCTCGTCGGTGTGTTCGTCAATTGGCGCATCTCTGCTTCGAGCGCATGTATTCTGTTGACATCAGCCTGCAGATCGTTCGCCTTTTGAGCCAACACATTGATCTGCTCTTGTTGTTCTATATTCTTTGCACGGAGCGCCTCGAGCTCGGCTTTGTCCGAACTGCTGAGCTGTCCGTTGATACCCACTTGCACAAGCATGGCCAGCATACCTACTATGATGAGTCCGACGATACCGACAAGACCTTGCATCATTCGTTTCGACAGACTGTACTCTTTCGTCTTGCCGTCCGAGATCATCATAAGTGTAACACGATTCTGCTCTTTTTCATTTACCATGCGGGTTCATCACCTCACTTGTTTTCAAGAGTTGCCATCTATTATATACGATTTTCCGAATTTGTCAAGCTTTTATCCTTTTATTTCCTTTTAACCCTTTTTTTGTTTATTTTTGTATATCTTAATACTTGTTTTTGTATACAAAAAAGACGACCCGAAGGCCGTCTTATAATATCCCCCATGAGCATAAGATACCTGCGACGAGTACGGCAGGCAGGAGATTGGCGATCTTTATTTTGCTGATATTAAGAAGCATCAGGCCGATACCAAGGATGAGAAGTCCACCGACAGCCGTCACTTCGCAGATGACAGCGTCTGTCAGATACGGTGCTACCCATGTGGCGAGAAGCGTGATACCGCCTTGATAAAGAAATACAGGAATGATAGACAAGATCACGCCGACGCCGAGCGTGGCGGTGAAGATGACAGCACCCGTTCCGTCGAGCATGGCTTTGGCATAGAGTGTCGAAGCATCACCTGTCAGACCGTCCTGCAGCGAGCCGATGATAGCCATCGCACCGATGCAGTAGACGAGCGATGTCGTGACGAACGCCTTGCCGATGGAACCGCCCGACGATTGGAACCGTGCACTGAGCCGCTCGCCCGCTCGATTGAGCCTGCCGTCGATATCAAGCATCTCGCCGATGACGGCACCGATGATCATGCTGATGGTGACGACGAGGACATTCTGCGTCTTGATGGCCATCGTCAGACCAATGAGGAGGACGCTGAGGCCGAGGCCTTGCATGACCGTATCTTGATATTTGGGCGACATTTTCGATTTTAAAAGCAGTCCAAGACCGCTTCCTGCGGCAATCGCCAGACAGTTGACGATCGTTCCTTTCATACTACCATTCCTCTCTGTGCTTACGAAAAAGCCGATAAGAACGCATCTTATCGGCTCTTATTTATACATGAAATTCTCTTTGTGTTCTCTTGGCTTTACGCTCTGCGGTAAGAAGCTCAAGCAGCCTTTGCAGTTCGTCTTCCGAGTAGAATTCGATCTCGATCTTGCTTTTTTTCTTGCCGGGTCTGATGTTGACCTGCGTACCGAGTGCCGATTTTAAACGGTCTTCCGCTTCTGTGAGGAAGATCTCTTTTTTCGGCTTTACCTTTTCAGGCTCATCTTTGCGCTCCAATACACGCTTGACGAGTTCTTCCGACGCACGTGCCGACAGACCGTTGTCTGCGATATGATATGCCAGTTTTATCTGTAGTTCCTCGTCTGTGATGATGACGAGAGGACGTACCTGTCCCATCGTGAGCGTTCCACGTGAAACAAGCTCCTGTACCGTAGGTTCAAGTGCCAAAAGGCGCATCACATTGGCGATATACGAACGAGAACGCCCCATACGCTGTGCGAGCTCCTCCTGCGTCAAACCGAATTCTGTTATCAGGTTCTTGTAGGCAGTCGCTTCTTCCATCACGTTGAGGTCTTCGCGCTGAAGGTTCTCGATGAGCGCGATCTCCGACATTTCTTTGTTGTCGTACGATTTCACGACAGCAGGGATCTCTTTGATGCCTGCCAGCTTCGCCGCGCGCAGACGACGTTCGCCCGCCGCAAGCTCATATCCGCCTGCGACTTTACGCACAACGATCGGCTGAAGCACACCGTACGCTTCAATGGACGCTTTGAGTTCGGCAAGCGCGCTGTCATCGAAGCTCTTACGCGGCTGAAACTCATTCGCACGGATCTCATCAAGCGGTATCATGACCAGACTGCCCGACGGTACTTCGTCCGAGATGATGGCGCCGATGCCTTTTCCTCCTGTGAGGATACCGCGGCCAAGACCGCCTTTTGTCTTACGCATCGCCTACCACCTCTTTTGCCAGCTCGTGATATACTTGTGCACCGCGCGATTTCGGATCGTACGTGATGATCGGCTCACCGTAGCTCGGAGCCTCACTCAAGCGCACATTACGCGGAATGATGGTCTGAAATACTTTTTGACGGAAATGCTTTTTCACTTCGTCTACGACCTGAATAGACAGGTTCGTACGAGCATCGAACATCGTCAATACGACACCGTCGAGCTTGAGCGTCGGATTGAGATTGTTTTTGACGAGCTCGACCGTATTCATCAGCTGGGACAAGCCTTCGAGCGCGTAGTATTCGCATTGTACGGGCACGATGATAGAATTCGCCGCGGTGAGCGAGTTGACCGTCAAGAGGCCGAGGGACGGCGGACAGTCGATGATGACGTAGTCGAACTGATGCTTGACCGTTTCGAGGGCGCGTTTGAGTTTCGTTTCGCGCGACATGAACGAAACGAGCTCTACTTCCGCACCTGCGAGCTGTATCGTCGCGGGGAGTATCTTCAGGTTGTCCATTTTTGTCGGAAGGATAGCATCTTCCATCGGGACGTTATTGACGAGCACATCGTAGACCGAGTGCTTGATCGCAGCTTTATCACAGCCGAATCCGCTTGTTGCGTTCCCTTGCGGATCGGTATCGATCAGTAAGACTTTTTTGCCGAGCTCTGCCAGACAAGCACTCAAGTTGACCGAAGTCGTCGTCTTGCCGACACCGCCTTTCTGATTCGTTATCGCGATGACCTTAACCAAGTTGTTCACCTCATTATTAAAAACTTGCTAACTTATCTAATTCCACAAGATATCGGCGATTCCTTCCCAAAAGGAAGATTTATCAATTCCTTTTGGCGAAACAAAGGTTTTTCGCCGCGCGAAAGAGAATTGTTTATAGATGATTACGTTCCGTAAGAAAAGGTGACACGCTATGAAATATCGTATTCCGATACCCACGCTCGATATGCATACGGTGCGCCGATACGCAGGGCTGAAGTCGTCCGACTTTCCGCCCGAGCGAGTGCGCGAAGCCATACAGACAGTGCGCCTGCTCGCAGAAGGAGAAGGCAGTGTGCACTACTATCCGTACAACAGCACAACGCATACCATCATTGCCGAATCGGGCAGTCTTACCCTCACGAGCGACGCAATCAGGCGACACCTCGCCGATGCGCAGGAAGTCGCCGTGATGGCAGTCACGATCGGCAGTGCCGTCGAAAAGGCTATCGACACCGCGTTCTCCGCAGGCGAATACAGCCACGCACTTCTTTTGGATGCGGCGGCAACGACAGCGACCGAAGCTTGCGCCGACTGGTTAAATCGCACGGTCACGGCAGAAGCTCGGCGGCGCGGTCTTTTCACAGCCTTCCGATTCAGCCCCGGCTACGGCGACTGGGATATCACCGTACAAAGCGATATCGTGCGCTTATCCGAAGGCGATAGCATTGGTATTGCCGTCACAGGATCGTCGATGCTCGTGCCGCGAAAATCGGTCACGGCAGTCATCCCGCTCCGCGCACAGAAGGCAGAAGCACTCGCACACGGATGCTCCGCTTGCACCTATCAAAAATGCCCATCTCGAAAGGAGATCACACCATGATACATATGTTTGACGGCGCAACGGGCACGATGCTCCAAGCCGCAGGTATGAAACCGGGTGAATGTCCCGAACTGTATAACATCACCCATCCCGATATCGTCCTCGATATCCATCGTCAATACGTAGAAGCAGGCACGACCTGGCTCCATACGAACACGTTCGGCGCGAACCGTCAGAAGCTGTCCGCCTACGGATTAGAAGATCGCGTAGCAGAGATCAACCGCGCCGCTGTCGCCATTGCACGCGAAGCGGCAAAAGCAGGCAACAATGTCAAAGTCGTCGGCGATCTCGGTCCGACAGGCAAGTTCCTCGCACCGCTCGGCGAGCTGTCGTTCGACGAAGCCTACGACATCTACCGCGAACAAGCGATGATCCTGGAAGAAGCAGGCGCAGACTGTATCCTCATCGAAACGATCATCGACATTCAGGAGATGCGCGCCGCTCTTCTCGCCGTCAAAGATAACACGAATATGTTCGTTATCTGCCAGATGTCGTACAGCGAGGACGGTCGTACCGTCACAGGCACCGATCCGACGACTGCCGCAACGATACTCGATGCAATGGGTGCAGACGTCATCGGCGCGAACTGCTCCTGTGGTCCTGCACAGCTCCTCCCCGTCGTTGAAAAACTCCACGCCGCAACGACGAAGCCCATCAGCATCCAGCCGAACGCAGGCCTTCCGCGCCTGGTGAACGGCAAGACCGTATTTCCGATGTCGCCCGAAGAAATGGGCGAATGGGCACCGCGCCTTATCAACGCAGGCGCAACGTACCTCGGCGGCTGCTGTGGTACGACGCCTGCGCACATCCGCGCGATGGCAGAAGCCGTACGCGATATGAAGCCCATCCCGCCCGCGACGATGCCACAGGCAGTCATGCTCACGAGCCGAACGAAGACAGTAGCCGTATCGGCGTTCGATGCTCCCGTACTCATCGGTGAGCGCATCAATCCGACAGGGCGCAAACAGATGGCGGCCGATATCCGCGCAGGCAGTCTGCTCTCCGTCAAAGAAGAAGCGATCGCACAGGCCGAAGCAGGCGCAACCATCCTCGACGTCAACATGGGCGTACCCGGCATCGACCAAGCCACGATGATGGCAAAAGCCATCAGCGAGCTGTCCATGCTGACCGACCTTCCGCTTGCCATCGACACAGGCGATGCGGCCGCACTCGAAGCAGGGCTCAAAGCCTATCCCGGCCGTGCACTCATCAACTCCGTCACCGCAGAAGAAGGCCGCATCCGCACATTCCTTCCACTGGCGAAACGATTCGGTGCGGCGATCCTCTGCCTCCCCATCAGCGAAGCAGGTATCCCCAAGACGGCAGAGGAGCGTATTTCCGTTATTGATACGATATTGACCGAAGCGAAAAAAGCAGGTCTGGGCAAGCACGATTACCTCCTCGACGCACTCGTCATGACCGTTGCCACCGACCGGAACGCGGCAAACGAAACGCTCCGTACGCTTCGTCTTTATCGCGAAAACTATCCGCACCCGACAACAATGGGGCTCAGCAACGTTTCTTTCGGCCTTCCGAACCGTCCGTCTGTCAACGCCAACTTCTTCACGATGTGCCTTGCCGCAGGCCTCAACGCACCGATCATGAATCCGCACGATGCGAAAATGAAAGAACACCTCGCCGCCTCGAACGCGCTCCTCGGCTACGACCCGTGCGGCAGAGAATACAGCTTATCGCACAGCGATATGACCGCACCTCAACAGGCAGAGACCGCAAGCACGCTCCCAACGCTCGACCGTCTGAAAGATGCCGTCGTCCGCGGTGAAAAAGAGCTCGCCGAAACGCTCGTCGTCAAAGCACTCGAAGAAGGCACCGAACCGAACGAAATAACAGAGCAGGGCCTTACCGAAGCAATGAACATCGTCGGCGAAAAATTCGGCTCAGGCAAATACTTCCTCCCGCAAGTCCTCCTCTCCGCCGAAACGATGAACGTCGCCTTCCGAACGATACGCCGTCAGCTTCCCGCCCTTACGATGGACAGCCTCGGCACCGTCGTACTCGCCACCGTCAAAGGCGACATCCACGACCTCGGCAAAAATATCGTTGCCGCACTTCTCGAAAACAGCGGCTTCACCGTCATCGACCTCGGCAAAGATGTCGATGCACAGACAGTCGTCACTGCCGCAAAAGAACATCAAGCAGACCTCGTCGGCCTCTGCGCACTGATGACGACGACCGTCACCGAGATCGACCGCACCATTGACGCGCTCAAAGAAGCAAACGTCACCGCACAGACCATCATCGGCGGTGCTGTCGTCACGGCAGACTACGCATGCGAAGCAGGCGCCGATGCGTATGCCGAAGACGGTGTCGATGCCGTCCGTATCGCCAAACAGCTCCTCGGCAAATAAACATGACAAAAGCTCGTCTTTTTCGAAAAGGCGGGCTTTTTTGTATGAAACAGGATTTTGGCACACAAAAAACGACCGCCGTATTTTCGATATAAGCCATCTTTTAGTACACCTTAGACCGATGTATCCTGTTTCTCCTTTTCTTCGCTTATATCGAGCGTCAGGAAGCATTGCGCGATTTTGCCCTTTTTACGCACTCTCTGCCTATCTATGCTATAATGATAGCAAGAAATATTTCACGAAATGAGGCATCCGTATGAAACTCGTTACCATCGCAGGACCGCCGTCGTCGGGCAAGACATCGGTCATCCTCGAATTGATAAAAAGTCTGCGCGAAGACGGACGGACGGCAGGCGCTGTCAAGTTCGATTGCTTGACAAGCTTCGACCAAGCACGCTACGAAGAAGCAGGCGTACCGATACAAGTCGGTCTGGCGGGCAAATTTTGTCCCGACCATTTTCTCGCGACAAACATCGAAAACTGCCTCGCATGGGGAAAAGAAATGAACTTCGACTATCTCATCACCGAGAGCGCAGGGCTCTGCAACCGATGCTCCCCTCATCTGAACGGCGTTCTCTCCGTCTGCGTCATCGACAACCTCGCAGGCGTTCACACTCCGCGCAAGATCGGCCCGATGCTCAAGCTCGCCGATATCATCGTCGTCACGAAAGGTGATATCGTATCGCAGGCCGAACGCGAGATCTTCCGCTACAACATCCTGCAGGCGAATGCGAAGGCGACTGTCATTTTCGTCAACGGCATCACAGGCCAAGGCGCATTCCTCCTCAAAAAATATATCGAAGAAGCACCCGATATCACCTCGCTCAAAGGTGTCCGCCTCCGCTTCACGACACCTGCCGCCGTCTGCTCGTACTGCACGGGCGAAACGCGCATCGGTACGATGTACCAGATGGGTATGCAAAAACGAATGGAGTTCCGATAAGATGAACGATATCAAAACGACACTCACCGAACAGACCATTTCTGCCATTACCGCCAAATATCCGCAGACGGCAGAATTTCTCGCAAACTATAACCTCTCCCACCTTGCGCAAGATGAAACGATAGCAGTTGCCATGAAAGCCATCCCGCAAGAAGAACTCGAAGAATTCGGCCTGACGGCAGACGAGCTCATCGAACGACTCGCCGACTTTCTCACCGCGCTCTACGCCAAACGAAAGACCGACGATATCCGTACCATCACCATTATCGGCGGTCAGAACAAAAGCGGTGATGCGGAAAACGTCACGCTGACCGTTTCCGCAGGCGAGATCATCTCCATTGTAGGGCCGACAGGCAGCGGTAAGAGCCGACTTCTCGCCGATATCGAGTGCCTTGCGCAAGGTGATACGCCAACGAAGCGCACCGTTCTCGTCAACGACAAACCGCTCACGCTCGCAGAACGCTTCCGCATGGGCACACATCTCGTCGCCCAGCTGTCGCAGAATATGAACTTTATCCTCGATATCAGCGTCGCCGAGTTTCTCGAGATGCACGCCAAAAGTCGCCTGATCGAAAACAGCGCACCCGTTATCGATGCGTGCTTTACCGCAGCAAACGATCTGGCAGGCGAACCGTTCACGCGCGAAACGAAGGTCACACAGCTCTCAGGCGGTCAGTCGCGTGCACTGATGATAGCCGACACTGCCTATATCAGCGAATCGCCCATCGTCCTCATTGACGAGATCGAAAACGCAGGCGTAGACCGCGAACGTGCACTCGCCGTCCTGACGAAAAACGATAAGATCGTCCTCATCTCCACGCATGATCCACTCCTCGCCCTTCGTGCCGACCGCCGTATCGTTATCAAAAACGGCGGCATCTCCGATATCATCGAAACGTCCGATGAAGAAAAAGCGTCCCTCGCCCATATCGAGAACCTTCAACGTACGCTCTCTGCCGTACAGCACGATCTGCGTACAGGCAACCGCATCAACAATATCGATAAATAACATAAATGTTTTTGTTTCACGTGAAACAAACC
>JAFSAX010000203.1 GCA_017442105.1 Selenomonadales bacterium
ATGATGTAATATTTTTTGCACCGATGCCGATGCGATCAGCATAGCAAGTTTATTTAAAAATTGCGCTCAAAAATCCCATGGCACCAATAAGTATAACCGTAAACCAAATCACCATTTCCATACGCCTTTGTGCTTCATCGGCGATTCGCTCATGGTCCATACGTTCTTCTTCTCGCCGTTTTTGAATCTCTTCAGCTTCTTCCTCACATATTTCCTCACCGCGCATCATGGCTTCCCATCTGCGCTGTTTTGCTTCATCGTGGCGCGCTGCGATCAGGCGTCGGTTCTCCGCCTGCATCAGTTTCTCTTCTTCGCTTAGCTCTTCGCCTTCTGTCTTTTCCGATTCTTTTTCGCACCATGCTTGCCATGCTTGCTTGGCTTCGTCGTATGCTTGCTCGTCCCAGTCGTCAGGTCTTGCCGCAAGGTCGTATCTTGTTTCGTTCATTGCCGCCGCCCCTTTCTTTAAGCGAATATCAAGCAACCGAATAACGCTGTGCATACTGCAAATGCGATGAGCACAAGACAGCACATTCCGCCCGACGGCATCATGCTTTTCGGCACTAAATCGCGGTCGTCGCAGCAGCCCATATACGATTGCCCCTTCCCTTACCATAATATGTACTATATAATATATTATAACATACTTTTTGTTGTAATAAAAGCACTCACCCTGCAAGGAATGAGTGCTTCGTTATTTATTTGAGCAGTTTGATATTGAATATGGTGAAGAGCGGTTCGTTGTCTTTGATATATCGTTCGGAGAGGTTGTTATTCATATCAATGGGAAATCTCGCGTTGTGTTCGATTTCGGCAAGGTCGAGCATGATATGCGGGATATCCCAGAAGGCAATCTTGTCAGCAGTCGTTCGATTCGGGATCGGACGGTCGGTCATGAGGAGGTTGTGCCTCGGGCTTTTGTCCAGCTTGTCTACGATCGATCTTTCGTTTTTCTTCTGCATCATAAGATGGTCGCTCATCAGTACGATGACGGTGTCTTGTCCGTTCGGCTGTGATCTGATGAATCGGACGAAGTCGCCGACGAGCCAGTCGAGGGTGGCGACGACATATTCATGCGAGCCTGACGGTATCTGCGCATCGAGATGGTTTCGCATCGCTTCATCGGGGAATCCGTCGGGATAATGGGTGTCTACGGTGAGGAATGTGAGCTGGAATGGCTGACCGCTTTTTGAGAGTCTGATGTATTCTTCTTTGGCTTTGGCGAAGCCGTGTACATCATGGACGCCCCATCTCGTTCTCGGGGTGTCTTCGGCGAAGGTTTCTCCACCGATCGTTTCGTATCCGAGTGCACGCATCATGGCACCTGTTCCGCCGAATTCGAGGTAGCTGTTGGAGAGGAATACGCTTTGATATCCTGCACGTTTCAGTACAGCGGTATAAGACAGCGCGTCTGTTTCCGCTTGTACGTTGAATACGCCTCGATTACCGCCGAACATGGTGGGGATGCCCGTCTGTGTGGCGTAGAGCGAGCCGATCGTCCAGTTGGCACCGTATACACAATCGTAGTTATCATACGTATGCCATCCTTGTTGTTGGAGGCGATGGATGTTTGCCATTTCGAGCGGGAAGTTTGTTTCATCGAGGAAGTTGTTTTCGAGTGATTCGAGGTAGATGACGACGATATTTTTTCCTGCACGTGCCACAACTTCGTCTTGTGTCATGTAGTCACCGAAGTGCAGCTTTTCTTTTGCTTCTGCCAACGTCATAGATTGATAGGCATGGATCTTGCCTGCCGAGCGGCACATCTCTACATATGCTTTTGAAGTAGTGGACAGTGCCAATATCAAGATAGCCGCGAGCGTCAGGGCGATCCTGATGCGTTTGCTGACGGACTTTTGGCACATCTTTTTTATCAGACGATATTGTCCGTATAGAACGATCGCGGTTACAGCGATACCTCCATAGACATAGTGCGGTACTACGACGGGAGCCATTTCGAGCATCGTCAGATCGACACGGCTTAGGATAAAGTAGCTGATATGTTCGCCTGTCAACTGTCTGGCCAGGACTTCTATCAGTGCAAGTATGTAACCGACAGTTGCGATCATGTTGCCTGCTATACGATTTTTTACGGTTACTGCGCCGAGTATGAGCCATGCTATATAGAATAGTATTGCGCCTGCCATATATGATATCACCTCTTTTCTTATCTTATCATATTCTACAAACAAACAAAAGCACTCACCCCAAAAGGAGAGAGTGCTTTGTTGTTATTCGTTTATCTTACAGTCCTTGTTTCTTCTTGAAGTTGTCAACGATGGCTTTCGCACGGAGGCGAATACGTTCGATGAAGAGGAAGAGTACAGGGATGAAGAAGATACCGATGATGGTTGCGGAGAGCATACCACCGACTACGGCTGTACCCATTTCATTACGGGCTGCTGCGCCTGCGCCTGTTGCGATGGCGAGCGGAAGACAACCGATGATGAATGCGAACGATGTCATGAGGATCGGACGGAAACGAAGTTTGGAGCCTTCGACTGCCGCTTCGATAGCGTCCATGCCTTTGTCAAAGCGCACTTTGGCGAATTCGACGATGAGGATGGCGTTCTTGGCGGCAAGACCGATGATCATGATAAGACCGATCTGCATGTAGATACTGTTTTGAAGACCCATGAGTGCTTGCGCCCCGTATGCCCCGACTACCCCGCACGGGATACTGAGGAGTACGGCGAATGGGATGCTCCAGGATTCATACAGTGCCGCAAGGCAGAGGAATGCGAATACGATGGCAAGTGCGAATACTTTCATCGTGGAGTCGCCTGTTTTCTTTTCTTCACGGCTCTGGCCGGACCATTCGATCTGACAGCCGCTCGGGAGATGCTGTGCGGCGATCTCTTCCATGACAGCGATAGCCTGACCGGAGCTGTAGCCCGGTGCGGCGTTACCGTTGATCTGGATGGAGCGCGTTGCATTGAATCGGCTGATGTTGGTCGGTGCCGTGGTGAGTTTCGGCGTAAGAAGCGTATCGAGCGGGATCATTTCGCCGTCTTTATTTTTGACGAACATGAAGCGCGTGTTGTCGACTTCACCACGGAACTCTTGGTCTGCCTGGATCATGACTTTGTACGTTCTGCCGAAGCGGTTGAAGTCGTTGATCTCATAGCCGCCGAAGTTGGTCTGGAGCGCCATGAATACGTCGCTCGTTGCCACGCCGAGGTTTTTGATCTTTTCGCGATCGATGTCGAACTCGTAGTTCGGTGCGGTCATTTTGAACGTGGTATATACACCGATGAGTTCGGGACGCTTGTTGGCTTCCATGACGATCTTATCTGCGATCTCTTTGAGCTGAAGGTCGTTGCGGCCTTCCATATCCATGATCTGCATGGTGAAACCGCCGATGTTGCCAAGACCCGGGATAGACGGCGGGTTGAATGCGAGGATCGTTGCTTCGGGATATTTCGCACCAAGACCGAAGGTCTGTTTGATGATATTGGAGATCTGGAGTTCTGCCGTTTTGCGCTCGCTCCACGGATCCATACCGACGAACATCGTACCGGACGACGGTTTCGCACCGCCGGCTACCATGTCGTAACCGATGATCGCCATGGCGTTTCTTACGCCCGGGATCGCACGGACATCTTCCGATACTTCCTGCATGAGCTCACGGGTACGGTTAAGGCTGGTACCTTCCGGGAGCTGTACGACGCCGATCATGAAGCCCTGGTCTTCTTCCGGCACGAAGGTGCTCGGTACGATCTGCGAGAGGCCGTAGATACTTGCGCAGACGATCATGAGGCCGACGAGAACAAGACGGGAGTGTGCGATGCAGCGGCGTACGCCTTTGACGTAGCTGCGCGTTACGCGTTCAAACCAGATATTGAACTTGCGGAAGAAGATGTCGAGGACACCTTTTTTCTTGAGCTGGTCGTGCGGTTTGAGCATGGTCGCACAGAGCGCAGGTGTAAGGGTAAGTGCGATGAATGCGCTAAGACCCATCGATACGGCAATGGTAAGGGCGAACTGTTTATAGAGGACACCCATCATACCGCCGAGGAATGCACACGGAATGAATACGGATGCGAGTACGCAGGCGATCGCGACAACAGGGCCGGATACTTCGTCCATGGCGACGCGCGTTGCTTCTTTCGCATCGAGCTTATCATGCGACATATGGTACTCTACGTTCTCGATTACGACGATCGCGTCGTCTACGACAAGACCGATGGCAAGTACCATAGCGAAAAGCGTCAGTGTATTGATCGAGAATCCGAGCAGGATAAATGCGGCGAATGTCCCGATGATCGATACCGGGATCGCCAGTACCGGAATGAGCGTTGCACGAACGCTCTGTAAGAAGAGGAAGATAACGAGTACGACGAGTGCGAGTGCTTCAAGGAAGGTCTTGACGACTTCGCGGAGCGATTCGCTTACGTACGTCGAGCTGTCATATACTTCTTTGTAGTTGACGCCCGGCGGGAAGTTTTTCTTCGCATCTTCGAGGACGGCTCTTACCTTCGTACATACCTCAAGTGCATTGGCATCGTCTGTCAGCTGGATACCTAAGCCGATACCCGTATTGCCGTTGAATTCCGATTCGATGTTACTCGTCTGTTCGGAGAATTCGATACGGGCAATGTCGCCAAGACGGAGGAAGTTTCCGTTCGGGAGTGCTTTGATAATAATATCGGAGAATTCTTCAGGCGTGGTCAGACGACCCTGTACACGGCCTGTGTACTGGAATTCCTGCAATTCGGGCGAAGGCTGCTGGCCGACACGCCCTGCCGGTGCCTGAATGTTCTGTTCCTGTACCGCGGCAACGATGTCAGTCACTGTGATACCGAGTTCTGCCAGACGGTCAGGGTTGAGCCATACCTTCATGGAGGCATTCGGACCGAAGATCATTACGTCACCGACACCGTTGACACGTTTGATCGCATCGAGCATATAAATGTCGGCATAGTTTTTAAGGAATCGACGGTCATAGTTTTCGTTTTCCGAATAAAGAGAGAATACATATGCCATGTCGGCAGATGCTTTTTTCGTTGTAACACCGGACGCTTTTACCTCTTCCGGAAGCGAACGGTTTGCAGTTGCTACGGCATTCTGTACTTTTACCGCCGCGATGTCGGAGTCAACACCGAGCTCGAACGCAACGCTTAAGCTGTAGCGACCCGTGTCGTCCGAGTTGGAGGACATGTAGTCCATGCCCTGTACACCGTTTACCTGCTGTTCGATCGTCTGTGCGACCGTTTCATTGACGACGCCCGCATTCGCGCCGATGTACGTCGTGACGACATTGACTGTCGGCGGCTGGATCTGCGGATATTTTGCGATCGGAAGCTGGAGTGCCGCAAGCGTACCTGCAAGGAGTATCAAGATCGAGATAACGATCGCGAAGATCGGTCTGTCGATAAAAAATCGTGCCATCTGTCAGTCCCCCTTATTCTTCATCAAACGTAAGTTTGAGCTCTTCCGGGGTAGCCATCGTTACCATCAAATCCAAACCATCTTGAAGTTTGGTAAGACCTTCTACGACAACAACGTCGGTCGGTTCAAGACCGCTCTCGACGATCCAGTAGCTGCCGACCTTATCACCGAGCGTGATCTCTTTGCTGACAGCTTTGTTATCTTCGCCGACAGTCGTAACGAACGTCTTTTCAAGAACCTGCTGAACAGCACGCTGTGGAATGAGAAGAGCACCTTGGCGAACGCCGTCGGCGATCGTCACACGCGCGAACATACCCGGGATCAGTACCTGCTGCGGATTTTTGAACTCAGCTTTGAGCGAGAGCGCACCCGTCGTCTGACCGATACCGCGGTCTACCTGCGCGAGATGACCATAACCTGCATATTTCATGCCGTTAGAAAGCACAAGACTGATCTCGGAGCCCCAATCCTTCGGAAGCGC
Organism: Selenomonadales bacterium; assembly: GCA_017442105.1. Taxonomy (NCBI): domain Bacteria; kingdom Bacillati; phylum Bacillota; class Negativicutes; order Selenomonadales; species Selenomonadales bacterium. The sequence goes on from JAFSAX010000203.1 coordinate 5,870, forward strand.
ACCTTGATTCTGCTGTGCAAGGCGGAGATACTCGTTCTCACTCATCGTGAACTGTACGAATACAGGGTCTACCGACGAAACCGTCGCAAGCGTCGTACCGCCCGCCGTAACAAGCGTACCGACTGCTACGTCCGAAAGGTCCATGCGACCGTTGACAGGCGACACAACGACCGTATCTTCAAGGTCGTCCTGCGCACGTTCTACAAGCGCACGCATCGCCGCTACCGATGCACGGTACTGGCTCTCGATACTCTTTTGCGTATCATACTGCTGCTTGGAGATCGCGTTCTGCTCAACAAGCTCTGCATAACGCTGCGTATCGAGCTGTGCATTGGCAAGACGAGCTTCTGCATCGGCAAGATTTGCCTTCGCATTGTAGAGAGCCGCTTCATACTGACGGCTGTCGATACGGAAAAGCGGCTGGCCTTTCTTGACCGTAGCACCGCCCTCTACCATCTTCTCAACAAGCACACCGCCTACACGCGACTGCACCTTTACTTCATCACGAGCAGTGACCTGCCCTGCATAAGTATAACGAAGCGGAACATCATGCGTCGTGACCTGCATTGCCTTGACTGCAACGCCGTTAGCCTGCTGTTTCTGCTCATCAGAACCGCAGCCTGCGATCAGACCTGCGACCAGCATCACAGCCGCCAGCATTGCGCCAAGCATTTTCTTTTTGTTTTTCAAAAACACTCTGTCTTTCCTCCTTTTTTCATTCTGCTCGAACATCATTTTCTATTATTACCCCGCCAAATCACGCAAGACCTTGACGCTTCCTGCTGTTATTTGGTATGATAATCCATAGATGATGACTGTCCGAGGTCAATCTATCATAGTAAATAAATTTTTACTTGTTAAATATACCGCAATATCGCTTTTCAGTCAAGCAAAAAGAACACAAAGGAGCCTTTTCTATGCAAGAAAAAAATAACCAACAGCATTATCACGAAGTTGCGCAGGGTCTGCTCGAAGTCTTGATCTTCGTTCACGAATATCTCGTCGATAACATGCGCGCCTCCATGAGCCCGAACCACTACCGCACGCTTATTATGCTCAAACATTTCGGTCCCGATAACATGGGCTCGCTCGCCAAAAAGATCGCCGTATCCAAGCAGCAGATGACGCCGATCATCGACCGCCTTGCCAAAGACGAGCTCATCGTCCGCATGCCGAGCGAAGATGACCGCCGCATCATCAACATCGCACTGACAGACAAAGGCGACGCGCTCCTCAACTCAAACCTCGACAAATGCCACGCCCTCATTCGCGAGAAGCTGTGTGCCAATGCCACCGAAGAAGAAATGCGCATCGCCGCAGAACGCCTCAAAGAAGGCATGCTCCTCATTCGTCGCTGGCTTGACAACTAAAAACCGATATCAACGTACAAAAGCCACCCGTTTGGGTGGCTTTTCCTTTTCGGACAGTCTTTCATTTGAACCCACAGGCAAGCACGATTCGGATCGGTGGCCTGCGCGAAATCCATTATTTCGACGACACTTCCGCCCGCACAGCCCGCTTGCACACCGAGCAGATCGCCATACCGTTGACGATCAGTACCACACCGCCGCATTTGATATGTTTCAGCACGATTCGTTCACCCCTTCAGACCCATTGTATGCAAGGAGGGAGGAAAGAATACGGGGAGGGAAGGAAAATGAGGAGAACGGGGGTTGTTTTTTATTTTTGTGGTGCGTATTGAAATCGCAAAGCCTTTCTTGTCACAAGGTCATCACTCTTCCCATCTCTTTAACTTTCTTTGTCAGCAAAGAAAGTTACAAAGAAACTGCATCGCTCTTGAAAAAGGACTACTATCTACTGCCATCACTCAAATCCTTTTTCAAAGGCGATGGTTGTGCTGATGGAAGTTTCGGTATAGTTGAGAAAGAGAAAACGGGTTGATGATTGTATCTTATTCTCTTCACGAAAATCGTTTCATCTCGGCAAATAATACCCGGCTCCTTCTGATGAGGGAGGTGGCATGGCATCGCCATGACGGAGGGAGAGATATCCTTCTGCACACAAAAAAGTCGCTCACCATCACAGCAAGCGACCATGTTTTCGATATTATCGCGCATATGCGCCTTTTGACCGATAGAACAGATACGATACCACGACACCGACAAGCGATGTAAATGCGAGGAAATAGAAGGCAGTCGCCATACCGTATGCGGAAACGATACTCCCTGTAATGACAGGCATAACAGTCATACCGATCGCATAGAGAGCCTGATGATACCCCATCGCAGTAGAACGCTTCGACTGCGGTACATTCTGCATCGCCTCACTCGTGCAATACGAAAACAGCACCCCTGTCGAGATCCCCGCAAACATCTGCACACCGTAAAACGCAGCCGCCGTCGGCGCGTGCGGAACGAGCACACAATAAACCACCAGTGCCAAAGACGACAGCGGCACCCACACCTTCGCCCCGAACTTAGACGCGAAATCGGACGCGGCAAAATACGAGCTGACGACCGCCGCGATAATATACACCACCGCACACATACCGATCTCCCACTCCGTCGCACCGATCCTGCGCGCCGCCTCTGCCGTAAACGACATACTCGTCGACATCATAATACCCTGCTGAACGAGCGCGAACATCGAAAACAGGATAAGCCGCTTATCCTTATATACCGTAACAAGCTCCCGTACTTGAAGCGGCTCGCGCACCACCTTCTCCTCACGAATAGCCAGCGCAAGAAGAAGAGCCGCACCGCTCACAAGCGCACCCGCCAGACAGAGAAAATCCATCCCCAACGGCGCATACGCCACCGTACTCAACAAAAATCCGCAGAAAATACCGATATTATTCGCCGCAATAATGCGCCCCGTCGACTGCTGAAGCTTCTCACGCGCAAAATACGTCGCAAACAGCACCATAAACGAGATCCACATACCCGACGCCAGACCCGACAAAAGATTCGCCGCCAAAAACCCCTCCGCATTCGGAAACATGATGCGAAGAACAGACGCAAGACCTGCCGCCGCCACACCAAGCACGATAAACCCCTTATGACGACCGATGCGGTCAGCCGCCAAGCCGATCGGCATACGCGCAAGAAACTGCGTCAGACCGTACGCCCCCACAACGATACCGACCATCGCACTCGTCGTACCCATCTCGATAAGAAACGGCGTCTGATATGGCACATACACATACTGCGCGAACCAGAACATACTCACTATAACAAGAAGAAGCGTCCGCCTGCCTGCCAACGCACCCATCAGAAAAGCCCCCCTATCATACAAAATATCCTACCTAACGAGTTCGCCAAGAAATGGCCAAAACCTGCCATATAGAGGAAGAGAAATTCCACCCGCCCTGTTCAGATAAATAAAAAAGCCTCATGCATCAGCACAAGGCTTCTATAACATATGAACCTACTTCTTCAATTCCTCTTTGATCTTCGTCGTCGAAACCTCGGGCGTACGCGGAAGATATACGACCTCGCAATACGGTTTTAAAAAATCGAACTTTCCTACCCAATCATCGCCCATCACGAACGTATCAACGCGGAACTCCTTCACATCACTGATCTTCTGATCCCACGACTCCTCGGGAATCACAAGATCAACATATCGCACCGCCTCAACGAGCTTCTTGCGCGTTTCGTAATCGAAATAGCACATCTTATTCTTCTCTTTTGCATTGAACTCATCCGTCGAAACCACCACGATCAGATAATCCCCCAACGCTTTTGCCCGCTTCAAGAGATTGATATGACCATAATGAAGAAGATCGAACGTCCCGTATGTAATAACCCTCTTCATCTCTATTCCCCCCGACCATACGCACGGATCGCGAAGATCTCTTTCGGCGTATACTTCTTCGTATCAATATGTACATGCACTTCCTTCGGAAGCCCCATATAGTCACCGAACACATACGTCAAATATCTGTCGGGCTGTGCCACACAAGGGAACTGTTCACCCTCGAACGATATCATCTTCACAGGGAAAATATCTCCGTGATCGAACGCATTATAACGATGTCTTTCATGGCAGAACTCACAACCGTAATACACCGTCTTCGCCTCCGCATCATCATACGCACAGACTTTCGGCAGATACTTATCACGAAGGGACAAAAACCGCGCATGATAATCCTCGATCCTGCCCTGCTCCTTGCCCTTCCTGCGATTCGTCCCGATCATCTGCTTCAGCTCCTTGCTGAACTTGAGCTTCTCCTCATCCGACATCTCCTCTCGACAGACATCGACAGGGAAAACATCGACGCACAGATCCTTCAACCTGCGATGCCGCACCTTGATAAGATTCACCTTACCGTTCGGATTCGAATAATGAACAGCCTCCAGCTCATCATCCTGCGTAAGCCGAGTAAACGTTTCGATCAACCTATTATAATCCTCACGCACCATACACACATCAATATCATCATCCCACGGAATAAATCCGCCGTGACGCACCGCACCGAGAAGCGTACCGAAATCGAGCCACCAAGTCATGCCCGCCTCGCGCGCCACACGATCAAACTCACGCAAGATGCGCAGATCGGCCATCTGGATATCACGAAGCAGCCCCTCCGCCTTCGGCATAGTAGAAGCCGTAACAGACGATCGAACGATCGACGACAACGCCTCTACTTCCTGCTCCAGCTTCTTGACAGGCGACCGTCTGATCCGCAATATCTTCTTCCCGAACAAATAATACGTCGTATTCTTCTCGTTTTTTTCAATA
>JAFSAX010000204.1 GCA_017442105.1 Selenomonadales bacterium
ACAGAAGAGGCCAAAACGCTTCTTGATCAGATCGCTAAAGCAGGCTTTAAGATCATGATCTTCAGTGGTGGCGAACCGCTCATGCGCCCTGATATCATTGAACTTGTTGAGCACGCTGTATCGGTCGGCCTCCGTCCTGTATTCGGTACGAACGGTACGCTTATTACAGAAGAAATGGCGCATCGCTTGAAAAAAGCAGGCGCTATGGGGATGGGTATCTCGCTCGACTCGCTTGATATCGAAAAACACAACAAGTTCCGTAAGTTCCCTAATGCGTGGGAAGGTGCTGTACAAGGTATGCGCAACTGCCGTAAAGCAGGTCTTCCGTTCCAGATCCATACGACGGTCATGGACTGGAATTCGCATGAACTTGAGGCTATTACGGATTTTGCTGTAGCAGAAGGTGCGGTTGCACATCACTTCTTCTTCCTTGTGCCGACAGGTCGCGGTGCGAACATCGAAGAAGAGTCGCTCCGTGCCAAAGCATATGAAGAAGTACTTGAACGCATCATGAAAAAACAGCAGGAAGTTCCGATCGAACTCAAACCGACTTGTGCACCGCAGTTTATGCGTATTGCCGCGCAGCTGGGTATGAAAATGCGTTTTGGTCGCGGTTGTCTTGCAGGTACTTCGTATTGCATCATCAGTCCGCGCGGTAAAGTACAGCCGTGTGCATATCTCAATATTCCGCTCGGAGATGTGCGCGAAACGCCGTTCGATGAGATTTGGAAAAATAATGAAGTTCTCAATGAGCTTCGTACGCTCAACTACAAAGGAGGCTGCGGTACTTGCGAGTACAAACGTGCTTGCGGTGGCTGCCGTGCGCGTGCCGCATACTACCATGATGGCGACTATATGGCAGAAGAACCATGGTGCCTCTATCATGGCAGAACGGGCATAGAATAAGCTTGCATAATGAAGAGCTGTATAGTATGATATGAATATGTAGTGACGATGACCTTTTAGGAAGTCAGAACTTCATGTGAATAATGCTGACAAGCATAACAAAGACAACTGAATCATAAGAATGACCGTGTTCTGCGTAAGAGGGTCTTGACCCGACGATAAAGGCATGAGATATGTTCGTATGTTATATCACGATATAATGATACGCCAATTCCCTATGCCTTATCGGTGTAGGGAATTTTTGTTTTGAAGAAGGTGAGAGGTTGGAAACAAGGGTTGCCTTATTAGGTATTATTATCGGTTCGGATACAGCCGTAGAAAAAGTCAATCAAGTGCTTCATGAATATCGAGAGGATATTGTAGGACGGATGGGACTTCCGTATCCGAAACAAGCTGTTTCGATCATCAGTATTGTGCTCGATGCGCCGCAAGCGCGTATCAGTGCACTATCCGGAAAACTCGGCATGATCCCGAATGTTACTGCGAAAACAGTCTATTCCAAAATGCCGCAAGAAAAATAAACAGGAAAGAAGAGATAAGTATGTATAATCCGAAATCGAAAGTTGCAGAAGAATTTATCCATCATGGAGAAATATTAGAATCGATCGCCTATGCGCAGGAAAATAAGGCGAATCGTGAATTGATCGAATCGATCATCGAAAAAGCAAGAAAATGCGAAGGCGTTACGCATCGTGAAGCAGCTGTACTTCTTGAATGTGAGCTTGATGACCTCAATCAAGAAATGTTCAAGTTGGCACGTGAGATCAAAGAAAAATTCTACGGCAGACGCATCGTTATGTTTGCGCCGCTCTATTTGTCCAACTATTGTATTAACGGCTGTGTATATTGCCCGTATCATTTCAAAAATAAAAATATTTCGCGTAAAAAATTGTCGCAAGAGGATATCAAACGTGAAGTAATCGCGCTTCAGGATATGGGACACAAACGCCTTGCGCTCGAAACAGGTGAGGATCCGATCAACAATCCGATCGAATATGTACTTGAAAGTATCAAGACGATCTATTCGATCAAGCATAAAAACGGTGCGATCCGTCGTGTCAATGTCAATATTGCGGCAACGACGGTCGAAAATTATCGTAAGTTAAAAGAAGCAGGTATCGGTACCTACATTTTGTTCCAAGAAACGTATCACAAAGAAAACTATGAAAAACTTCATCCGACGGGTCCGAAACACGATTATGCTTATCATACGGAAGCAATGGACCGTGCGATGGAAGGCGGTATCGATGATGTTGGTATCGGTGTATTGTTCGGTCTCAATATGTATCGCTATGACCTTGTAGGTCTTTTGATGCACGCAGAACATTTGGAAGCAGCGTTCGGTGTCGGACCGCACACGATCAGTGTACCGCGTATTCGTCCTGCTGATGATATTGATCCGTCCAAGTTCACGAATGCTATCTCGGACGATATTTTTGAAAAAATCGTTGCTATCATTCGTATCGCTGTACCGTACACAGGCATGATAATCTCTACTCGTGAATCGCAGGCAACGAGAGAACGTGTGCTTGAGCTCGGTGTATCGCAGATCAGCGGTGCATCCAGCACGAGTGTCGGTGGTTATGTAGAAAAAGAAGCTGAAGATGATAACTCGGCTCAGTTCGAGATCAGCGACAACCGTACGCTCGATGAAGTTGTCAACTGGCTCTTGACACTTGGCTATATTCCGAGCTTCTG
>JAFSAX010000205.1 GCA_017442105.1 Selenomonadales bacterium
CCCGCCCATATATAAGTGTATTACTCGATGCGATGCTATTATTATTCTGTATTTCCGTCTTTCGGGGTATGAAAGATTGCTTAAAGAAACTTTCTTCCTGCATCCTTTTTTCACGTGCTTCTTCTTGCTGTGTGAAATAATGAAGTATATCTCCTCTCGTTCTTCCTCCCGGGATTCCATTAGGGAAACCGTGTGCTTCTGCAATGCGGTATTCTTCGTCCAGTTTTAGTTCAGCATCCCATCTTGCTTTTTCTTCGGGTGTCAATTCAAAAAAATCTTGCCATTTTCTTGGCATCGGTTCTCCTGTCATCACGCTGATCGTATGTTGATCTTCGAACCTACGATCATTCCCATTCTGATAAAATATTGGTTTTGCTTTCATAGCGATTCTCCTTTTGACGGAATTATATATTATTTATTGTTGTATTTCCGTCTTTATTCATATCATAATCCGTCCGTTTTCAAAAGTCAAGTATATCCGTTATTTTTATAAATCACACCTATTTATCCGTCTTATACGTTACAGACTATTACAACACGTTTTCCCCATACAAAAAGAGCCTTGGCTTTTCGCTAAGGCTCTTTTGTTATCTGTTCGGTTGTACGGTGACGGCGATGGTTCCGCCCGAGGCGATCGGATTACCGTATTTGTCTTGTGCGGGACGGAAGGTATATTTGTACGCAGCTTCAACAGCGGCTTTGTCCGCGCCTTTGTTTCCGGAGGAGGAGGATACGACGGCGTTATGGACTTTGCCGTCTTTGCCGATGGAGATGCGCACGCGTACTTCTACTTTTTTGCGAAGGGGCGATTTGCAGACTGCCGTACCGCGCGATACGACGACAGGTCCGCAGGAGAGGTCTCTGCCACTCGCGCCATCGTTACCGCTTATGCCGACGCCTTGTCCGCCATGACTGCCGCCTGCTGCACTCCCGTTCGAGGCACTACTGCCCGCTGCGCCGGGAGTGACGACAGGAGCCGATTCGGTCGCTTCTTCGGGCGATACGATCTTCTGCGTCGGCATGATCGTTTTCGGCGTGGTCGCTTCTTTGGGCTTCAAGGCAGGGATGGCTTTAGCTTCCTGCATAGCGGCAGGGGCGGTAGAGCTTTTCGGGATCGGAGGCAGGTCTTTGATATCGACGAGCTCAAGGTCTAAGTAATCTTCCTGCGGATTCGGTTTCGGCGCGAAGGGGTTGACCCATGCGATCCATGACAGGAGGATCAGATGGAAGATGAGCGAGCCGATGAAGGAACGCTTCCACCATTTTTCATGATTCATATGATGCGCCTCCTATTATTCGGCGGCGCGCTCGGTCGCAACGCTGACGCGACTGATGCCTGCTTTTTTCATATCGTCGAGCACCATGATGACTTGTCCGTAGGCGATGCCTTGGTCGGCACGCAGGACGAAGACGGCACTCGGGTCTGCCCTGAGTTCTGCCTGAAGTCTGCTGTGGAAGTTGTCATACGAGATGGTCTCGCGGTTGACTTGGATGAGTCCGTCTGCCGTGATGGTGACGGGGATACGCTTGACGTGATCGTTCTGCGCGCTCGATGCCTGCGGAAGCGCAACAGGCAGGACGTTCTGCTCGACCATGTACATCGTGCTCATCATGAAGAATACTAAGAGGAAGAAGATGATGTCTATCATCGGTATGATCATCAGTTGTGGTGATCTTCTTGTTCTGAGGTTATTTAGTTTCATATCATTTGCGCTCCATCGCCGCTAAGATGACCGCATTGGCCGCGTTTTCCATCTGGTCGATGAGGGCATCTATCTTGTGATTGAGGATGGTGTAGACAACGAGTGCGAAGATGGCAACACAAAGACCTGTTGCCGTTGCGATGAGTGCTTCGCCGATACCGCCCGTGATGGCCATCGGTTCACCGCTTTTTAAGTTAAATACGCTGAACGACTGGATCATACCGATAACGGTACCGAGAAGGCCGAGGAGCGGAGAGAGCGTGACGATCATGTCGAGCATACCTACGCGATAACGAAGACGCGATGCCGCGATGGCCGCACCGCTTTCGAATACCTGTTCGAGCTTGTCCTTGTCGGTCGTGGCCGTTAGTCCGCCCGCGATGAGAGCAGGTACCGCTCCGTCCGTATGCTGACAGAGCGATTTCGCACCGTCGAGGTCACCGCTTTTGAGGCGCGCATCAAGGTCAGTCATAAAGGTCGGCGAGGCTGTTTTCATCTTGCGCAAGTAGATCATGCGCTCGATGCCGATCGCCGCTACCAATATCGAACAGATAAGAAGCGGATACATCACGAGTCCGCCTTTTACAAAAATCTCAAAAATACCCATTTTCATTCACTCCAATCTCATTTTTCCGAATAAAAAATCCTCTCAAACCATAGCTTGAGAGGTCAATACGCTTCTGTTGCGCTCATAATCTCCTCCCTATCGCTCGTAGGTCGTACGGTGATTGTCAGACTGGCAGTTCTCCTGACTTCGGCTCATCACAATCTCTGCGCCTTCCCGAAACGCGCGTTTCAGTGGCATCGAGCAGAGCTGCTCCCCGTTACAGTGGCGGGACCGTGTCGGCATCTCACCGAGCTTCCCTATTAAGCCTTGCGGCACCAATCTCTCATTTATGCAGTTGTCATCGGCGATTATTTGTCACTACCACCGAAGATCGACTTAAACATACGTGTAAAGAATCGAACGATCGCATCCATCAATGCTACCATCGCGAACCCTCCCTATCTTAACTGTCTTCAGTATATCATAACTTATGCACTAAAAAAAGTCATTCTTGGTATTTCGCGCATATTACCTATGAAAACGATTCGATACGGTTATCATACACCCTGCACCCACGGTTGTCAAACTTCGCCAAAAAAGAAATATCCGCCGCGATTATACGGCGGATACCTTCATCTCGCTCTGCGGAGATTCCCGTCAACAAGCCAGCCTGCGATCCAGCCTGTCGTCGTCCCGTCGGGCAGGATGACCTTATACCAACCGAAGGCTTGGTCTTTCAACGTGACCTCGGTCCCTTTGTCAAGCTTCGTTACCGATGGATAATTCGTCCCCGGGCCTGTTCTTACGTTGACATTCGTCCCATTCACAATGCCGACAGCACTTTTGACTGTTTCTGTTTCGCCCGTAGACGGCACGAGCGGTGCAACTTCGGTGACATTGTCCTCGGACGGCGCGTATGTCTGGTATGGCGGATATGATTGGTACTGCCCTGCTTCATACGAAGGCGTACTCGTATACTGCTCATCGAA
>JAFSAX010000206.1 GCA_017442105.1 Selenomonadales bacterium
CCCCAGCGGTTCGCGACTGACCAATCAGCACTCCCTAACGGTGTGCTTCTTGGGTCGCTATCGCATGGGAAGTATTAACCAATCAGCATCGCCCTTCGGACTTGCTTCTTGGATACTTCTCCAATAAGTAACAAAAAAGGCACGCGCTGTTGAAGCGGACTATGGCTTCTGCTATAACGACCTCGACCGCTTCAAAAAGCGCGGAACGCAGATGTCGGTTTTGTACTAAGGGAATAAAACAAAAAGATAATACCACGATACTTTGGTCTTGAACTAACCGACGACCTCCCACTATGCCTCCCTCTGATGAGGGAGGTGGCATGGCCTCGCCATGACGGAGGGAGAGAAAACGATAAGGAGCGATTGGATAACCTCATTCCACCACTTTCTTACAACCAAAACAAAAGGAGTTGACCCCCACACATGTCCATGTATTCCCCAAACTTCACCTTCACGCGCCTTGTCGCACAGACATTTCCCATCTCGTCCGAACCGCGCCTTCTTGCCTCCGATGGTGTGCTTGACGGCACGGTACGCGGTCGATGCGCCGTCGAGGTCATCAACACATCGTCCGCGCCCGTCTACATCGGAGCCGATGATGTAAGCGCAGACCACGGACTTCCCATCAACGTAGGCGAGAGACGATTCTTCCCGGTAACGCTCGGCTCTATCCGCGCGCTCTACATCGCCGCCGACAGCGACAGCACCGTCACCATCGCCGAATACTTCGCCTGAGGTGCACCATGAAACGAACGATCAGCCTAAACACACTCACCCCGCTCGAAACCGCACGCATCATGGAAGAATTCACCAGGCAGAAACAGCGCGCCGACGACCACTACACCTCCCGCGTCGAACCGCTCCTCTGCCACCGCCGTGACGTCTGCCGAGCAGGGCGCGAACACTACCGCGCCAAATTCCCCCGCCTGTCCGAATCGTCCGACTGGACGAGCCGCGACGTCAAGACCACCATCGACTGGATACTGCCCCTCCTTTTAGAAGCCTTCTGCTCCTCCGACGACGCCGTATCCGTTCAAGGTGTCGGCGCCGAAGACGACGAGCGCGCACGCCGCGTCCAAGCACTCCTCAAATACCAGATAGAACGCAAAAACCGCTACTTCGGCTTCCTCCACAGCGTCCTTCGCTCCGCACTCGAAGTCAACCTCGGCATCGGCAAAGTCTACTGGCACCGCGAAGAGATAGCCACACCGCGCGAAGTCATCCTCTCCGCCCGCGACCGCGCCGCATGGAACGAACTTCGCGACAAGGCACGCGCACGCACCATCCGCATCACAGGCCTTACACCGCTCGACAGAGAACACAGCACACACCGCATCACCTACGACGAAGTGCGCACCAAAGCCAACCACCCCGTCCTCGAATACCTCCCGCCGAGCGAATTTCGCTACACACCCGACGGCCTCACCATCCGCGACGCACGATTCCAAGCCCACCGCAAGATCGTCACCGCCGACTATCTCAAACGGCGCGAGCAAAGCGGCATCTACCAAAACGTTGACCGCGCACTCGACCACGCAGGCACACCGCGCTACACCTCCTTCGACACAAGCGGTGACCCCGCCCGCGCTCACAGCATCTATTTTGACGGTGACGGAGCAAACCGCCGCGTCGAACTCTACGAAGGCTACCTCTCCGTCGACTACAACGGCGACGGCATCGCCGAAAACATCATCGTCCACGCAGTCGGCGACGTACCGCTTCGCATCGCTCTCAACGAATTTGAAGAAGCACCGTTTTTCACCTGCAGCGGCGAATTCGACCCCAACGCCTCCTTCGGAGAAACAGGCTTTGCCGACAACCTCGAACAGCTCCAAGACCTCAAAACAGCCCTCGTGCGCCAGATCATCATCAACATCGCCAAAAACAACGCCCCGCGCCAATTCATCGACGAACGCACCGTCGATATGGACGCACTCCTCGCAGGCGACGAATACATCCCCGTCAGCGGTGAGCTTGCCGCCAGCATCTACTGCCCGCCCCCGCTCCCGCTCTCAAACGCCACGATGGAACTCGTCCAATACGCCCAAAGCGAGATCGAAGCCCAATCGGGTGCCACACGCTACAACCAAGGCCTCGATGCCGCCAGCCTCAACAAAACAGCCACAGGCATCACCGCCATCATGGGCGCATCCGACAAACGCGTCCGCCTGCTCGCCCGCCAGATCGCCGAAGACTTCCTCATCCCGCTCTTCCGCTTCCTTATCAGGCTTAACCAAAAATTCCTCGATCAAGGCACCATCGTCAGACTGCTCGGCGAAGACATCCGCATCGAACAAGGCGACCTCGACCTCGACTACGACCTCATCGTCAGCGTCGGACAAGGCCTCGGTACCAAAGAAGCACAGGTAGAATGTCTTTCTGCCATCATCGAAAAGCTCTACCCACTCCTCACCGCCCAAGGCATCGTCACCAAACAAAACTGGTACCAAGTCGCCAAAGAACTTCTCGAACGCCTCGGCATCCGAAACACCAACCGCTTCCTCACCGAAGAAACACCTGCCCAAACACAAGCCGTACAGCAAGCACAAGCAATTCAGCAAGCGCAGGCAGGCGCACAAGCACAAGCTGTCGCACAAGCAAAACAGGCGCAAGCAATGCAGCAAGCGCAGGCGCAGGCTGTCGCACAAGCAAGGCAGGCACAGTCACTCCAGCAGGCGCAAGCACAAGCTGTCGCACAGGCAAAACAGGCACAAGCACTCCAGCAGGCGCAAGCACAAGCTGTCGCACAGGCAAAACAAGCACAAGCACTCCAGCAGGCGCAGGCTGTCGCACAGGCGAAACAAGCACAAGCACTCCAGCAAGCGCAGGCTGTCGCACAGGCAAGGCAGGCACAGGCTGTCACACAGACAAGAGAGATACAAGGGTAAGGGGCAGGAAATAAAACGAAGCACTTCCTGCGTATCA
>JAFSAX010000207.1 GCA_017442105.1 Selenomonadales bacterium
CCTATCCATTGATGGATAGCAGAAGAAATGCTATGTTCATTCCAAGCTATGATCGTATTGTCAATATCAAGTAAGATTCCTTTGACTCCTTTGTGATATAAGTCATCTATTGAGATATCGGTAACAGTATTTGCACGATGTCTCATAGACCTAAGCACATCCTTTATTGATAGAGTGAATCTTCGGGCGTACTGCGAAGCTGAACGGCTTCTGCAATATGAATTGCTTCGATAACATCAGATTCTGCCAAGTCTGCGATCGTTCTGGCAACCTTGATGATACGGTCGTAACTGCGCGCACTCATTTTCATCTGTTGATAGGCTTGACCAAGCAGGGCTTCGGCATCGGGTGTCATGGGACAGAGTTTTTTGAGCTCGCGATGTCCCATCTGACTGTTACAGAAAAGACCGTACGGAAGGAGTCGCTCGTGTTGACGCGCTCTTGCTTTTTCTACACGCGCACGAATCTCGGCGGACGTTTCTGTCTGTACGTTATTTTTCAATTCATTATACGGCAGTCGCTGTACACAGATCTGGAGATCAATGCGGTCAAGGAGTGGTCCCGATATCTTGCGATTATATCGTCTGATCTCCGCTGTCGTGCATCCGCAGGTATGTTCTGCATCGCCGTAATATCCGCATGGACAAGGATTCTTGGCAACGATCAAAAGAAACTTCGCGGGATATGTCAGTGTTGCATTGGCACGTGCAATCGTTACTTCGAAGTCTTCAAGCGGTTGTCTTAAGGCCTCCAATGCTTCTTTGGAAAACTCGGGGAATTCATCAAGGAACAATACTCCATGATGGCTGAGAGTGACTTCACCCGGCTTGGGAATCCTTCCTCCTCCGATCATCCCGACGTCCGATATCGTATGGTGCGGACTGCGGAACGGTCTGTGTTTCAAGAGTCCCGATTGTTGTTTCAGGAATCCTGCAATACTGTATATTTTTGTGATCTCGAGTGCTTCTTTGCGCGTCATAGAAGGCAGTATCGTCGGAATACGACGCGCAAGCATCGTTTTACCGCTGCCCGGAGGACCGCTCATCAAAATATTGTGCCCGCCCGCTGCAGCAATTTCAAGTGCGCGTTTGGCAGATTGTTGTCCTTGTACATCGGCGAAATCACATCTGTCCAATACAGATTCATCGATAAAATCAGTCGGTTGACACGGCTCAAGTGAACGTTCGTCTTCCAAGAAAAGAATCAGTTCGCGAAGCGTAGACGGTGCATAAACGGAAAGTCCATCAACGAGCGCGGCTTCTTCTTTATTATCTTCTGATACGATTATTTTATGAATCCCCTGATCAAGGGCATGAATTGCCATCGGAAGAACGCCGTTTACACCACGGATCTTTCCTTCAAGCGACAATTCGCCTATCATCATAAACGATTTGGCAACATCTTGTTTGATTTGTGCACTTGCTGTCAGAATCCCGATCGCAATCGGTAAATCAAGCCCCGAACTGTTTTTTCTCATCTGTGCAGGTGCAAGATTGATAACGATACGCTTCGTCGGGAATTGAAAGCCCGAATTTTTGATAGCAGAACGAACACGTTCTTTTGATTCTTTGACAGCCGCTTCGGGAAGCCCGACGATCTCAAAAGCAGGCAATCCATTCATAATATCGACTTCTACACGTATCTCTTTTCCGTCTATTCCTAATGTTGTTGCTCCTATTGCTTCGGCAAACATGTCAATACCTTCTTTTCTCGCTTATCCTTGCCAACGCTCAAACAGCGTATGCTCTATTCCAATCTGATCACAGATTTTACCGACCATCATATTGATGAGCTCGTCCATATTTTTCGGACGATGATAAAATCCCGGCATCGCAGGAATGATACGCACGCCCAATCGAGCCAATTTTAACATATTTTCAAGGTGTATTGCGCTAAGTGGTGTTTCGCGCGGAACGATGTAGAGAGGTCTTCCTTCTTTCATTGCAACATCGGCAGCGCGCATCAAAAGATTGTCTGCTACACCATTTGCGATACCACCGAGCGTTCTCATGGAACAAGGCACGATGACCATTGCATCCATACGGAAAGAGCCGCTGGCGATTGCCGAACCGATCTGATTGACATCATAGACTCTGGTAACCTGTTTTTCAATATCAGCTTGTGTCAAGCCACATTCGTATTCAATTACCTGCCAGCCGCTTTCGCTGGCAACGAAATGGATCTCGCAACCTGCTTCGCGTAACACTTCCAGTAACCGTACCGTATAAATAGAACCACTGGCACCTGTCATACCTACAACAATTTTCATAATATCTCCCTCATTCGGAAAAAGCATTTTCGATATGATATGGTCGTATCGAACCGTTCGGCAAAAACGTAACTTCAATCACATCAAATCGACAGCTATAATCTTCCCATCCATTTTCTTGTAAATAGATCGTTGCTGTTTGAATCAACTTTTTTTGTTTTCGTATATGTATGGAATCTTTCGGTTCACCGTAAAGATAGCTCCGTCTGGCTTTTACTTCGATAAAAACGAGTGTTTCATCCTTTTCTGCAATAATATCAATCTCGCCGTAGCGACTGCGATAATTACGCGTTAATATTCGATATCCGAGGTCTTCTAAATATAAGGCAGCATGTTCTTCGCCAAAGATTCCGAGCTGTTTCGTATCCATTATGATCTCTCTTTCAGAATCGATGCAATCGGCTCGAATGTCTTGCGGTGGATCGGACACGGCCCATATTCACGAATCGCAGAAACGTGTTCTGCTGTACCGTAGCCTTTGTGTTTGGCGAAGCCGTACTGAGGATAAATGCGGTCATACTCTTCCATCAAACGGTCACGCGATACTTTTGCAAGAATCGAAGCCGCAGCGATCGAGGCACTTTTCTGGTCGCCTTTGATAAGTGAATGTGATGGCTGTGATAATTTCGGTAGCGGCACAGCGTCAACGAGAACAGCATCGGGAGTAGCATTCAGCTCGGCAATGGCTTGGTACATACCGTCTACTGTTGCTTGATAGATGTTTTTTCGGTCAATATCTTCTTCCGAAACAAATATGACTTTCCAAGCAACAGCGCATTCGATGATTTTATCGTACAGAATATCACGCTGTTTTTCGGACAGTTTTTTTGAATCATTCAATTTTTCGATAAAACAATCGGGCGGTAAGATACATGCTCCGATCGAAACAGGTCCTGCCAATGGCCCGCGGCCTGCTTCGTCAATGCCTGCGATCATTTGATAGTCCTCTTGGCGAAATGCTTCTTCATAACGGAGCATCTCACGAAAACGTGCTTTCTCTGCCTCACGTTTGGCCTTTCGTGCACGCCATTTATCTGCCAATTGACGGACTGATGCTTTCTCATCATTGGCTGCTTCGGCGAGAATCGTTTCTTCTACGGTATCTTGTCCTAAAAGAAGTTTATATTCTGCTATCGTTCTTTTTTTATTCACCATGATTTCCTCGGATATGATTGGATTTAATTTAATGTATAAATATTATTATATCATGGAATGGAATCATCATCAATCAATAGACATTTTTCTTATACAAAAGAGCCGAACCGACAAGCGATTCGACTCTTCGTTTAATTAGTTTTCTTCAGGGAAATCAGCATTCGTGTAGACATCTTGAACATCGTCGTTGTCTTCGAGAGCTTCGATCAATTTCATAACTTTATCGGCAACACTGTCGTCTACTTCCATCATCGTATCGGGAAGCATCGTAACTTCTGCTACCGACGGCTGGATACCGCGTTCGGACAAGATCTGATCGACAGCATCAAAACCTTCCGGCGTCGTTGTGATTTCGAAGCCGTCATCCGTTGCTTCGAACCCTTCTGCATCAGCTTCAAGAGCGATCTCCATGATGTCGTCTTCCGTAAGCGTATCGGACTCGATCACGAACATACCTTTTTTCTGGAACATCCAACCTACGCAACCCGTTTCACCGAGGTTACCGCCGTATTTGGAGAACAAATGGCGAATCTCTGCAGCCGCACGGTTACGGTTATCGGTCATAACGTTTACCATGACAGCAACACCGCTCGGACCGTAACCTTCATACGTCAATTCTTCGTAGTTGGCACCGTCTGTACCGCCAAGACCTTTTTGAATTGCGCGCTGAATGTTGTCTTTCGGAATATTGTTTGCTTTTGCTTTTGCCAAAACGAGTTTCAAGCGCATATTGCCCGTCGGGTCGGAACCGCCCATACGAACAGCGATCGTGATCTCACGGCCAAGTTTCGTTGCGATCTTACCGCGAGCTGCGTCCATTTTACCTTTTTTATGTTTGATATTTGCCCATTTAGAATGTCCTGACATACTATCTGACTCCTTTTATTAAAATGATTCCACGCTCAATCAATATACCAAGCGGAAATAGTTTTTCTTACCTTTGCGAACGAGAAGGCTTCTGTCCGTAAACATATCTTCCGTCAATACCGCTTCGATATCGGTCACTTTGCTGTCGGCAAGCGTTAAGCCGTTTTGTGTGATAAGACGGCGGCCTTCACTTTTCGTTGCGAAGATTTTAGCTTCCGTAAGAACGTCGATGACTTTTTTGCCGAATACTTCTTCTGTAAGTGTAACAGTCGGAGCATTATCAAGCGCGCCTTTTCCACCGAAGAGTGCTTCTGCCGCAGACTGTGCTTTTTGGGCTTCTTCTTCGCCGTGTACCATCTTCGTTACTTCATAAGCAAGGACTTTCTTCGCTTCGTTGATCGCTTGGTCTTGAAGCGAACCAAGTCTGTTAACTTCTTCCATCGGAAGGAATGTTAAGAGAGCCAAACAACGTTTGACATCAGCATCGTTGATATTTCTCCAATATTGATAGAAGTCATACGGCGACGTTTTTTCCGGATCGAGCCAGAGAGCGCCTTTTTCTGTTTTGCCCATTTTGCGGCCATCGCTTGTCGTAAGAAGCGTATACGTCATACCGAATGCCGGTTTGCCTTCTTTACGACGGATCAATTCAACACCGCCGATGATGTTCGACCACTGGTCGTCACCACCCATTTCCATAACGCAGTTATGACGATTGTGGAGTTCAAGGAAGTCGTAGCTCTGCATGATCATATAGTTGAATTCGAAGAAGGACAGACCGCGTTCCAAACGATTTTTGAAACATTCTGCCGCAAGCATACGGTTAACAGAGAAATGTACTCCATATGTGCGCAAGAAGTCGATGTAATTCAAGCCCAAGAGCCAATCTGCATTGTTGACCATGATCGCTTTGCCGTCAGAAAAGTCGATAAAGCGTTCCATTTGTTTTTTGAAGCAATCGCAGTTATGCTGAATCTCTTCCGGTGTCATCATACGACGCATATCCGTTTTACCGCTCGGGTCGCCTACCATACCTGTACCGCCACCGATAAGGCAGATCGGGCGATGACCTTCGCGCTGCATGTGTGCCATGACCATCATACCCAAGAAGTGACCTACGTGAAGGCTGTCTGCTGTTGGGTCAAAACCGATATAAAAAGAAATTTTTTCTTTTTCCAGTAATTCACGAATCTCATCTTCATGTGTTGTTTGTGCAATATATCCACGTTCTAATAAAGTATCAAAAACAGACATGATTTCCCTCCCAAAGTTAATATTAATACAAAAAAATACTCGTCCCCTATCATTAAGGGACGAGTATTAACCCGCGTTACCACCCAAGTTGCAAATGCCTCTCGTGAAAGATCTTTGATCCTTCGCTTGTTAACGGTAGCTAACCGGTTCCGCCTACTGTTTATTCAGCGGTCTGCTCCCAAGTGTATTTCTATGACTGCCTTACCGAGTTGCACCATCCCTCGGCTCTCTGTAAAAAGACCGGTTCATATACTTTTCTTGTTCTTCGCATTTCGTCTGTATCTGTTGTTACTATAACAGCCTTTGCAAACCTTGTCAACGGTAAGCTGTTATTTTCGATCAACGTGCCAATGACCGCCTTTTGCAAGTCGTTCATTTACTTCTTCGTTTTGGTTAGCAATTTTATATTTCGATTTTTCAGCGAAAGTCGTGAGTGCTTTATCAGCAACTTTCGGATTGCTCAATGTGCCCGGACCTGCGATACAACCACCTTCGCAAGCCATACCTTCGAACAGGTTTGCATCGAGTTTGCCTGCGTTGAGCTGTAACAAACCTGCTTTACAGTTCGTCAGACCATCGCGTTGTTCGATACGGAGCTCATCGCCTTTGCCGAGATCTTCTGCCAATTCTTTAACAGAAAGTGCTACACCGCCTGCATGACCAAACAAAATACCGGTTTTCGAACCGATAGAATCATGTTCTGCATCTTCTGCGCTCATTACGTTGAGACCGCAACCTACAAGAAGACACGTTACTTCTTCGAATGTCAATACATGATCGATCGCCCCCGGGAAATCTCTGGCTTCACGTTTTTTAGCGATACAAGGTCCAACGAATACCGTAACAGCATCAGGATCGTCGGATTTGATCGCACGCCCCATCGAGATCATCGGCGATGCCGTCGAGGAAACGTACTGTTTCATTTTCGGCATGTGTTTTTCGATGAGAGCTGTGAACGACGGACAGCAAGACGTTGTCATAAACGGACGTTCGCTCGGTACTGTTTCAAAGAATTCTTTGCTTTCTTCGATCGTTGTGATATCAGCAGCATAGGATACTTCGCGTACATCATGGAAACCGATCTGTTTCATTGTATTGAAAATTTGGCCGATCTTGACCATTACACCGAATTGGCCTATGAAAGCAGGTGCCAAAAGTGCATAGACACGTTTGCCTTGCTTAATATCCGACAATACTTGTACAATCGACGATTGATCGGAGATCGCACCGAACGGGCAAGCATTTTTACATTTACCGCATTCAACGCATTTTTCATAATCAATGACCGATTTACGATCTTCGTCAGTCGAGATCGCATTTACTGCGCAAGCAGCCTCGCACGGACGAGTCATCTCGATGATCGCATTGTATTGGCAAGCTTTTTTGCAAAGACCACATTCAACACATTTCGTTTTGTCGATATATGCTTGTTTTTCTACAACGGTAATTGCATTTTTCGGACATGCGTTCATGCAATTATGCGCCACGCAGTTACGGCATCCGTTCGTAACGAAATATTTGTCGATCGGACATTCGTCACAAGCGATCGGCATAACTTGCATATTCGGGAGAATATCTTTCTCGCCGTTTACAGCACGTTCAACTGCTTCATCCAAACTTCTGTCAAGCGATTGATGAAGCGCAAGTTTAATACGTTCTTCCAAAATTGCACGTTCTTTGTGCACACAACAACGATAGCGCGGACCTTTTTCCGTTACGATCGTCGTGAGCAAATCTTGAACGTTTTCTTTTAAGTTTCCTTGATATGCCAGTTTAGAAAGTTCAACCAGCACTTGTCTGCGTAATTTTACGATTTCAGTCGTTGCCAATATAGTCCCTCCTAACGACTCTTTAGTCCAATTTTTCAGAAATGATTCTGAGTAATAATTCCGGTGTTACGTTATGGAACAATTCTCCATCAACAGTAATATTCGGACCTTGTCCACATGCTTTCAAGCAAGTGGAACCACGAAGATCGATCTGTGCTTGTCGTTCTTCCGGAAGCGACTGGATCGTTTCGATCAATTCTTGTGCGCCGAGCAAATAACAAGCAGAACCCATGCAAATTTCAATCGTTACAGTTTTCATAATATCCTCCTTTGATCAGACCCATTCAATATGAACCTGTTTTC
>JAFSAX010000208.1 GCA_017442105.1 Selenomonadales bacterium
CGAAGAATGCAAAGAACGTGACGTTACGTACTCTGCACCGCTTCGCGTAAGCGTTCGCTTGATCAACCGTGAAACGGGCGAGATCAAAGAACAAGAAGTATTCATGGGTGATTTCCCGCTTATGACGGAAACGGGTACGTTCATCATCAACGGTGCGGAACGCGTTATCGTCAGCCAGCTCGTTCGTTCTCCGGGTGCTTACTTCGGTGAAACGATCGACACGACGGGTAAACATCTCTATAACGCTACGGTCATTCCGAACCGTGGTGCTTGGCTCGAACTTGAAACAGATGCCAACGATGTCGTATCTGTCCGTATCGACCGCACGCGTAAACTTCCGGCAACGGTACTTATCCGTGCGCTCGGCTACACGACGAACGAACAGATCATGGAACTGTTCAACAACGATGCCCGTATCCAGGCTACGCTCGATCGTGACAACACGAACTCGAAAGAAGAAGCCTTGATCGAGATCTACAAACGCCTTCGTCCGGGTGAACCGCCGACGGTTGACAATGCGATCCAGCTTTTGGAATCGCTCTTCTTCGACCCGAAACGCTACGACCTTGCAACAGTCGGTCGCTATAAATTGACGAAAAAATTGGGCTGGCGTCGCCGCGTAATGGAACAGACGCTCGCTGCACCGATCGTTGACGAAGAAACAGGCGAGCTGATCGCTGCTGAAGGTGACGTACTCACGGAAGAAGTACTCGACCGCATCGAAGAAAGCGGTGTATTCGCAGGCGAAGCAGGCGTAGTCCTCTACATCAAAGGTGCCAACGACGAACCGATGAAAGTCATCGCATCGCCGTCGCTCGAATACTCGCACCGCACCATCACGTGCGAAGACATGATCGCATCCATCAGCTATCTCCTTAACTTGATGGACGGCCATGGCTCCACAGACGACATCGACCATCTCGGCAACCGTCGTCTTCGCTCGGTCGGCGAACTTCTCCAGAACCAGTTCCGTATCGGTCTTTCCCGTATGGAACGCGTTGTCAAAGAACGTATGTCGATCCAAGACACAGAAGTCATCACACCGCAAGTCCTCATCAACATCCGTCCGGTAGTAGCTGCGATCAAAGAATTCTTTGGTTCGAGCCAGCTCTCCCAGTTCATGGACCAGACGAACCCGCTTGCGGAACTTACACATAAACGTCGTCTTAGTGCGCTCGGCCCGGGTGGTCTCAGCCGTGAACGTGCAGGCTTCGAAGTCCGCGACGTTCATCACTCCCACTATGGTCGTATGTGCCCGATCGAAACGCCTGAAGGTCCGAACATCGGTCTTATCGGCTCGCTTTCGATGCACGGCCGCATCAATGAATTCGGTTTCATTGAAACACCGTACCGCAAGATCGACAAAGAAAACAAACGTGTAACGAACGACTGCCACTACATGACGGCAGACGAAGAAGACGCATTCTACGTAGCACAGGCCAACGAGCCGCTCGACGAAGAAGGCAACTTCCTCCACACACACGTAACGGCACGTCATAAACATGACACGCTCGTCATGCCGGTAGAACAAGTAGACTACATGGACGTATCGCCGAAACAGGTCGTATCCATCGCAACGGGCATGATCCCGTTCCTTGAAAACGACGATGCTAACCGTGCCCTCATGGGTGCGAACATGCAGCGTCAGGCAGTACCTCTCATGCGTACCCAAGCACCAATCGTCGGTACGGGTATGGAATACAAGGCTGCCTGCGACTCCGGTGTCTGCGTACTTGCCAAACGTGCAGGTATCGTAGAAAGCGTAACCGCAGTCGACATCGACATCAGATGCGACGACGGCTCGCTCGATCACTACAAACTTCTCAAATACAAACGCTCCAACCAAGGCACCTGCATCAACCAGCGTCCGGTCGTATTCAAAGGCGACCGCATTGAAAAAGGCCAAGTCTTGGCGGACGGCCCTGCAACCGACCATGGTGAACTTGCACTCGGTTACAACGTAATCGTTGCCTTCATGCCGTGGGAAGGTTACAACTACGAGGATGCTATCCTCCTCAGCGAACAGCTCATCAAAGAAGACGTCTACACATCCATTCATATTGAAGAATACGAATGTGATGCACGCGATACAAAACTCGGTCCCGAAGAGATCACACGCGATATCCCGAACGTAGCCGAAGAGGCCCTCAAAGACCTCGACGACCGCGGTATCATCCGCATCGGTGCGGAAGTACGCCCCGGCGATATCCTTGTTGGTAAAGTTACGCCGAAAGGCGAAACCGAGCTCACGGCAGAAGAACGCCTTCTCCGTGCCATCTTCGGTGAAAAAGCACGCGAAGTACGCGACACATCGCTCCGCGTACCGCACGGTGAAGCAGGTAAGATCGTTGACGTACGCGTATTCAGCCGCGAAAACAGCGACGAACTCTCGCCGGGTGTCAACTACCTCGTTCGCGTCTATATCGCACAGAAACGTAAGATCTCCGAAGGGGACAAAATGGCAGGCCGCCATGGTAACAAGGGTGTCGTATCCCGTATCATGCGCCAAGAAGACATGCCGTTCCTCCCGGACGGCACACCGGTACAAGTCGTACTCAATCCGCTCGGCGTACCGTCCCGTATGAACATCGGTCAGGTACTCGAAACACATCTCGGTATGGCAGCACGTACACTCGGCTTCCAGATCCGCGACGGTGTACCGGGCGTAGAAGACAAACTCCGTGAACTTGGCTACGACGTAGACAAACACGGCTTGCCGAAACCGGACGTAGCAGGTATGCACATCGCAACGCCTGTATTCGACGGTGCCAAAGAAACAGAAGTATTCGCAACGCTCAAAGCAGCAGGACTTTCCGAAACGGGTAAAACCATTCTCTATGATGGCAGAACCGGTGAACCGTTCGACAACCCTGTCACAGTGGGCTGCGTATATATGCTCAAACTCCATCACCTTGTTGACGACAAGATCCACGCTCGTTCCACAGGCCCGTACTCGCTCGTCACCCAGCAGCCGCTCGGTGGTAAAGCACAGTTCGGTGGTCAGCGTTTCGGGGAAATGGAAGTATGGGCGCTCGAAGCATACGGCGCAGCATACACGCTCCAAGAAATTCTTACCGTCAAATCCGACGATGTTGTCGGCCGTGTAAAAACGTACGAAGCTATCGTCAAAGGTGAAAACGTACCGGAACCTGGCGTACCGGAATCGTTCAAAGTCCTTATCAAAGAATTGCAGAGTATCGGTCTTGACATCAAAGTCCTCACCGAAGACGCACAAGAGATCCTCATTCGCGACGTAGATGACGACATCTGCGACGTAAACAAAGACGATCTCGACATCACAGAAGAAATCGCAAGTCTGCCGACGCGTGTACATACCGAATCGGTCGACGAAGAAGAGATAGAAAGCGTATTCGACGAAGACATCCCCGCCGAAGAAGACCTCGACATCATCGCAGACATCGCCGCAATGAACGACTTTGTAGATGATTACGACGGCTCCGACGACGATGAATACTAAGAAACGCCTCGAATCTAAAAATTTGGAGGGAGTGACAACCCCTTGTTAGATGTAAACAATTTCGACTCCATGCGAATTGGTCTGGCATCGCCCGAACAAATCATGGCATGGTCTCACGGGGAAGTAAAAAAACCTGAGACAATCAACTACCGTACCTTAAAACCGGAAAAAGACGGCCTGTTCTGTGAACGCATCTTCGGCCCAACGCGTGACTGGGAATGTCATTGCGGTAAGTACAAAAGAATCCGTTACAAAGGCATCGTCTGCGACCGCTGCGGCGTTGAAGTAACGCGCTCCAAAGTACGTCGTGACCGCATGGGTCATATCGAACTCGCAGCACCGGTATCGCACATCTGGTACTTCAAAGGAATCCCGAGCCGCATGGGCCTCATCCTCGATGTATCCCCGCGCGCACTCGAAAAAGTACTCTACTTCGCATCCTACATCGTACTCGATCCGGGCGAAACGCCGCTCATGCGCAAACAGCTCCTCACCGAGAACGAATACCGCGAATATCGTGATAAATACGGCAGCTCCTTCAAAGTAGGCATGGGTGCAGAAGCCATCAAAACGCTTCTCGAAGAACTCGACCTCGAAAAACTCAACCAAGAGCTCCGCAAAGAACTCAAAGAAGTCAGCGGTCAGCGCAAAGTCCGCGCGATCCGTCGCCTTGAAGTCGTAGAAGCATTCCGCAAATCCGGCAACAAACCGTCCTGGATGATCCTCGACGTCGTACCTGTCATCCCGCCGGAACTCCGTCCGATGGTACAGCTCGACGGCGGCCGCTTCGCAACAAGCGACCTCAACGACCTCTATCGCCGCGTCATCAACCGTAACAACCGCTTAAAACGCCTTCTCGATCTTGGTGCACCGGACATCATCGTCCGCAACGAAAAACGTATGCTCCAAGAAGCAGTCGATGCCCTCATCGACAACGGCCGCCGTGGCCGCCCTGTAACGGGCCCGGGCAACCGTCCGCTCAAATCCCTCAGCGACATGCTCAAAGGGAAACAGGGTCGTTTCCGTCAGAACCTCCTCGGTAAACGCGTCGACTACTCCGGTCGTTCCGTTATCGTCGTAGGCCCTGAACTCAAACTCCACCAGTGCGGTCTTCCGAAAGAAATGGCCATCGAACTTTTCAAACCGTTCGTAATGAAAAAACTCGTCAACGACGGTTATGCACACAACATCAAAAGCGCAAAACGCATGGTAGAACGCGTACGCCCTGAAGTTTGGGACGTACTCGAAGAAGTCATCAAAGAGCATCCGGTACTTTTGAACCGTGCCCCGACGCTTCACAGACTCGGTATCCAGGCATTCGAACCTGTCCTCACCGAAGGTCGTGCACTCAAACTCCATCCGCTCGTATGTACGGCATACAACGCCGACTTCGACGGTGACCAGATGGCTATCCATCTCCCGCTCTCCGCTGAAGCACAAGCAGAAGCACGCATCCTCATGCTCGCTGCCAACCATATCCTCTCCACAAAAGACGGTAAACCTGTCGTTGTACCGACGCAGGATATGGTCCTCGGTGCCTACTACCTCACCATCGTTCGTCCGAACGCACTCGGTGAAGGCAAAGTATTCACGGGCATCAACGAAGCACTTCTTGCTTACCAGCACAAAGAACTCTCCCTCCAGGCAGAGATCAAAGTGCGCATAGAAGGCTACGGCCTTGTCAAAACGACGCTCGGCCGCATGATCTTCAACGAACAGCTCCCGGAAGAGATCCGTTACTATCAGCAAGATGAAGAAACCGGCGAATGGTCGCTCGGTATCCTCATGGATAAAAAACAACTCGGTAAACTCGTTGAACGCTGCTACAGCGTATTCGGCGACTCCATCACAGCAGACGTACTCGACGCTGTGAAAAAACTCGGCTACCACCACGCTTGTATGGCAGGTATCACCATCGCCGTTGCGGATATCAAAATTCCGCAAGAGAAAAAAGAAATTCTCGCCGCAACAGAAGCGCAAGTCGACAAAGTCGACAAACAATTCCGCCGCGGTCTTATCACCGAAGATGAACGTTACCGCAAAACCATCAACATGTGGACAAAAGCAACAGACGACATCACGAAAGCAATGATGGCAAACCTCGACCGCTTCAACCCGGTATTCATGATGGCCAACTCCGGTGCCCGCGGTAACATCCAGCAGATCCGTCAGCTCGCAGGTATGCGCGGTCTTATGGCAGACCCGTCCGGTCGAATCATCGACTTGCCGATCAAAGCAAACTTCCGTGAAGGTCTTACCGTACTCGAATACTTCATCTCCACACACGGTGCTCGTAAAGGTCTTGCCGATACAGCACTCCGTACAGCAGACTCCGGTTACCTCACTCGTCGTCTTGTAGACGTCGCACAAGACGTCATCGTACGCGAAGACGACTGTGACATCGTAGGCATCAACCTCGTCCGCGAAAGAGCAAAACTCGCACAGTCGAGCCAGAGCGCTATCGCCTGCCTCAAAGACAGCCTTATCGGCCGCGTCGTAGCAGAAGACATCGTTGACCCGCAGACCGAAGAAGTCCTCGTTGCACAAGACTGTGTACTCGATGAAGAAAACCTCGACATCATCGGTGCGCACAACGTACCGTCTATCCTCGTACGCGGCACAGCAGAAGCACTCGCAGAAGAGATCAGCAACTCCGCTGTCAGCGAACTCATCGTACTCGGTGCGCCTGAAGAAAGCGTAAGAAGAGCCCTCAAACAGTCCATGATCGACGAAATGCTCGGCAAAAACGTAGTAGACGCCATCATCGACGAAAACGGCAACGAACTCCTCGCAGCAGGCATGCCGCTCACCGAAGAAGTCATCGAACAAGTACTCTCCAGCGAAGTCAAAGAAGTCAAAGTACACAACAACGACATCCGCGGCATCGAAGTCGAAGCCATCATGGAAGGTGCAGCAGTCATCGAAAAACTCCAAGACCGCATCGCAGGCCGTGTCCTCGCTGAAGACGTCGTTGATCCCGAAACAGGAGAACTCATCCTCGGCATCAACCAGCACATCGACGAAAAAATGGCAGACAAGATCGCTGCCGTTCGCAAAACCGTCAAGATCCGCTCAGCACTTACTTGCCGCTCCAAATACGGCGTATGCCGTAAATGCTACGGCCGAGATCTTGCAACAGGCCAGACCGTCGACGTCGGTGAAGCAGTCGGTATCATCGCCGCACAATCCATCGGTGAACCTGGTACACAGCTTACCATGCGTACATTCCACACCGGTGGTGTCGCAGGGGACGATATCACGCAAGGTCTTCCGCGTGTCGAAGAACTCTTCGAAGCACGTAAACCGAAACGTCAGGCCATCATCAGCGAAATCGCAGGTAAAGTCGAGATCCGCGAAGAAAAAGGCAACTACAAAGTCGCCGTCATTCCGGAAGAAGGCGAAGAACACGTATACGTCATCCCGTACGGTGCAAGACTTGTCGTACAAGACGGCCAGTTCCTCGAACTCGGCGGCCGCATGACAGAAGGTTCCGTCAACCCGCATGACATCCTTCGCATCTGCGGACTCCAGGCAACCCAGCGCTACCTCGTATACGAAGTACAAAAAGTATACAAATCGCAGGGTGTAGAAATCAACGACAAACACATCGAAGTCATGGTTCGCCAAATGCTTCACAAAGTCAAGATCGAAGAAGCAGGCGACTCCGACTTCTTACCGGGTGACTACGTTGACCGCAACACGCTCGAAGACGTCATCACCAAGATCGAAAGAAACGGCGGCGAAGTACCGCAAGTTCGTCCGATCCTCCTCGGTATCACCAAGGCCTCCCTTGCGACCGACTCCTTCCTCTCCGCAGCATCGTTCCAGGAAACGACAAG
>JAFSAX010000209.1 GCA_017442105.1 Selenomonadales bacterium
CAATCTTTTTTTCATTCAACAGGCAAATTCTTTTTAAATCCTCAGCTTAAGTGCCACCTTCTTACTTATCGCCACCTTATTCATCTTATTATTAACACAATAGAGCAGACAACACTCTTTCTTTTTCATATACAAAAAGGAAAAGCCCCTCTATCGAGGGGACTTTTCCTTTAAATGATTCATATGTTTCGTGCGTCTTAAAGTGACTAGACAAATCACTCATTGCACCACTACATCCACCGTACTTAACCCGGAAGCATGAATCCGAGAGCGTTCGATTGGAGATAAATCAATACTGCGAGGATCAATACCATCAAGATACTGTGTCCTACTACTGCGCGCAAGATAGCACTTTCTTGACCGATCTGGTTAGTAGCTGCACATGCAACGGAGATGGACTGCGGCGAGATCATTTTCGCGCAAACACCACCGGATGCGTTACCTGCAACCAAGAGGTTCGGGTCGATCGAAAGCTGTTCAGCAGCCGTTTTCTGCATTGCTGCAAACAGTGCGCAAGAGGAAGTATCGGAACCCGTCAAGAATACGCCGAGGTAACCAAGGAGCGGCGAGAAGAACGGGAAGAGCGAACCAGTTGCCGTGAACGCCAAGCCGAGCGTGTAGCTCATGGACGAGTAGTTCATGATGTAAGCCAAACCGAGGATGCAAGCGATCGTGAAGATTGGCCATTTAAGCTGGTTGAGCGTGCGGAAGAAGCAAGCAATACCTTTTCCGAAACCGTAGTTCGGCATCAAGAAGAGACCGAGGATACCGGAGCAGAGGATTGCAGTACCGGTTGCCGATACGATGTTGAGAGCATATTTCGCGCCGTACGGCGTGTCAGCTGCAACAACCGGGATCGTTTTGATAACTTCGTTATGAAGGCCCGGCCAGAGGAACGAGAAGCCTTTATCCATGCCAACGAGTACGTTTTTGAAGCCGATGATTTTAGCATCTGCCCAAAGGAATACGAGAACCGCGAGGATGATGTACGGACCCCATGCGCGAACGATTTCGCCAGCGGAGTACGGACATTTCTGTGTGCTGTTTGTGTCAACCGGAGCATCAAAGTCGAAACGATAGATTTTCGACGGTTTCCAAACTTTGAAGAAACCTGCCAAAACAACGATCAAGATGATGGACGATAAGAGGTCAGTAATGTATGCATTGACGTAGTAAACGATACCAACGTGCGTTACTGCGAATACAACACCGCAAACGATAACTGCCGGGAGAACTTCGCCGACGCGTTTCCAACCGCCGATCATAACAGCGATCCAAAGCGGAACGATAAGAGCGAGAAGACCGGTCTGCGTTACGCCGTATTTAGCAACCGTCGTAAAGTCAAGACCTGTAACCGAAGCTGCAACTACTGTCGGGATACCAACGCCGCCGAGAGCTACCGGAGCCGTGTTAGCAACCAAGCAAACTGCTGCTGCGAAAATCGGGTTAAAACCAAGACCTGCAAGCATTGCTGCCGTGATAGCAACCGGAGTACCGAAACCTGCCGTACCTTCGAGGAAGCAGTTGAACGCTACTGCGATAACGAGTGCTTGCAAACGTCTGTCTTCTGTAAGCGAAGAAATCGAAGCTTTGATGATTTCGAATTCGCCGGATTCAACAGACATGTTGTAGATCCAAACTGCTGTAATAACGATCCAGCAGATCGGGAATACACCAAAAGCCGCACCATACAAGGTAGAATTGATAGCCAAACCAGCCGGCATACCATAAATTACGATTGCGATTACGATTGCGGAAAGAACGCCGCACGCTGCAGCGATCTGACCTTTAACTCTCATAACACCGAGCATTACCAAGATAACCAGAAGCGGAATCGCAGCAAACAGAGCTGACAATCCTAGACTTCCCATAGGATCATAAATTTGTGTCCACATAGACTTACACTCTCCTTATTATTCGTCTCTTAAGTCATGTTACTATACAGTTTACTAAGTAGTCCTCCTTCCCTCTGTCTTTTTCGTTAAAATAATTCCTGTGTATCAAGGCATACATAAAATACACTGCCTTATTAACTGTATATAAATTTCGCCGTTTTTTTCACGATTCCTGCTGTTTAATTCCAATTTTTCTGAATTTTATCGCTTTTGCGACTACCGTCATTCCTTTCTGTTATGCGTTTTATTCTGCACCATTATATAAAAAGTGTCATGCGCCCTTTATTTATCTGTATTTTTCGTCATATCTCTCATTTTTTTCACCTGATGAAATTTTTTGAAAATTTTTTTATTTTTTTGCAAAAATCAGGGCATATTCGCAAGATACTGATTGATATGATGATGAATTTTATAATATTCCTTCGTTTATACAGAAAAAAGGCCTTCTCTTTTTCAGAGAAAGCCTTTTTATATAAATCAGAAATTACGTTTCCCAACGAAGTCAACGACTTCTTCAAATGTTTTGCGAATATCGGCCGGAAGGTTCGTCGGCAATACTTCTTTCGCACGATTCAAATATTCGTCAACACGGTTATAGGAATATTCAATGGCATCGGTAGCCTTGATAAGTTCCAGTCCGCGTTTGACCATGTCGGCAGACATACCGCGTGTCGCAACGATCTCGGCAAGTTCTTCTTTGTGTTCGCTGACAGCAAGTGCACGAATAACAGGAAGTGTGACCATACCTTGTACGATATCATTGCCTGCCGGTTTGCCGAGCTGTTCGGAAGATGCCGTGATATCAAGGATATCGTCCGTTACCTGGAATGCCATACCGAGGCAATAACCATATTCTTTGAGTGCTTCAATCTCTGCCTCGCTGTGTTTGGCAACGATCGCACCGAGTTCACAGCTGGCAGCAATGAAGTAGGCTGTTTTTTTGGCAATACGTTCTGCATATTCTTCTTCCGTCTGTTTCGGATCGAATGCTTCCGAGTTCTGGATGATCTCACCTTCACTCAAGGAACAGATAACATCGCTGAGCGAACGGAGAACTTCTTTTTGACATCTGTGTTCCGCAACGAGTGCGAATGCTTTGGCAAACATATAATCGCCTGTAAGTACAGACATCTGGTTGCCCCACTTGACATTTGCCGTCGGAATACCGCGGCGAGTAGACGCTTCGTCAATGACATCATCATGTACTAATGTCGCCATATGAATAAGTTCAAGCGCGATCGCAAGCGACTGCAAGTTCTCGACTTTTTCACCGCGAGAATGTGCCGCCAAAAAATACAGCGCAGGACGAAGACGCTTGCCGCCCGCTTTCACCAGATGCGTGCCGATCTGTGTGATCAACATCGTCGGAGTCTGCGATATCGCCAAAAGTTCTTCCTCAAGCTGTGCCAAGTCATCTTTAATTACATCAAACATACTTTGTTTTGCCAATCCCATCACCTACAAACACTCATTTTCTCATCCAAGAGATTTTTTGAATACACATCCGTATTCCGCCGTTTTTATTTATGCTCATCATGGAAATAACGCATACTCGTTTTTTTCCATTCTTTTACGCTAAAGAGCATCGTATATTCCGTCAGACCTGTTTTTTCCGCAAGTCTTGCCGCGATCTCTTTACATTCTTCACGACTGTGTGCATGCACCATCGTGTAGAGGTTATATTGCCAATCGGGTACAACAACACGGTCATAGCAATGCGATATCTCCGGATTCTTCGCCATGAAGGAACCGATCTCTTCCAG
>JAFSAX010000210.1 GCA_017442105.1 Selenomonadales bacterium
AATAATAAACAGACCTATCTCAATCGAGATAGGTCTGTTTATTATTCCTGTAATTGATCTTACAGCTGTTCTTTAGCTGTGTTAACGAGCTGTTCGAAAGCTTTGATGTCGTTTACAGCGAGGTCAGCCAACATTTTGCGGTTAACTTCAACGCCTGCTTTGTTGAGGCCGTTGATGAGGTTGCTGTAGGACAAGCCGAACATACGGGAAGCTGCATTGATACGAGCGATCCAGAGTTTACGGAATTCGCCTTTTTTCGCACGACGGTCACGACGAGCGTAGGAGAGAGCTTTCATTACAGTTTCGTTAGCTTTTTTGAACTGTTTGCTCTTAGCACCTCTGTATCCTTTAGCAAGTTTCAAGATTTTTTTATGACGTTTATGCGCTGTTACGCCTGTTTTTACTCTTGGCATTTCAATTCCTCCTTAGTTCTGTTCCTTATGCGTACGGAAGCATTTTTGCGATACGTTTCATATCTGCGTTGGAAGCCATAGCTGCTTTACGCAAGTTACGTTTACGTTTCGGCGATTTTTTCTCTAAGATATGGCTTTTGAACGCTTTTGCGCGTTTTACTTTGCCGCTACCGGTTACTTCAAAGCGTTTTGCTGCACTTCTGCGAGTTTTAATTTTAGGCATGTTTGTTCCTCCTTTTAATTACGCGTCTTAGGCGATAAAATCATGATCATATTTTTACCTTCAAGTTTCGGCATACGTTCTACGTTGACGTAGTCTTTCATTAACTCAGACATTTTGATAAGAAGCTGACGACCGAGATCCGGATGCGAAAGCTCACGACCACGGAACATAATCGTTACTTTTACTTTATCGCCGTCTTCGATAAAACGCTGTGCGTTTTTTAACTTGACATTGAAATCATGCTCTTCAATATTCGGACGAAGTTTTACTTCTTTCACAGTGATGACTTTCTGTTTTTTCTTCGTCTCTTTTTCCCGTTTCTGCTGTTCATAGCGGAATTTACCGAAATCCATGATACGGCATACAGGTGGTTTTGCCTGCGGTGCTACTTCGACCAAGTCCAAATGAAGCTCTTCTGCTCTGCGGAGTGCTTCTTTGAGCGGTACGATACCGAGCTGTTCCCCTTGCGGGCTGGTCAAACGAACCTCGCGGGCACGAATCTCATCATTAATTCTGGGCGTATCCTTGCTAATTGCAATCTACCTCCTGATTTCTTATAGGAAAAATAAAAGCGGGTAGCAAACGCCACCCGCACCATTAGCAATAAACTAAGGTCTTATTTACCTTACAGACTGTTCATCGTAAGGTGAGAAGCGGTGGCCTCTACTTCATGAATACTTGATTATAATACCACTTGATTGTCTGTATGTCAAGCGGTTTTTTATGCTTTTTCTGCAATTTCTTTTTGGATCATTGCTTGGAATTCAGCGAACGTCATAACAACACTGTCGTTTTCACCGTGTTTACGTACAGCTACCGTATTGTTTTCAGCTTCTTTGTCACCGACAACGAGGATATACGGGATCTTACGCATCTGGCTTTCGCGCATTTTATAGCCGACTTTTTCACTGCGTTCATCTACTTCTACGCGCATACCGCTGTTCCAGAGGGTATCAGCAAGTTTCTGTGCGTATTCAACGTGTTTCGTCGTGATCGGAAGGATGTTGACCTGTACAGGTGCGAGCCAAGTCGGGAATGCGCCTGCATAGTGTTCGATCAAGATGCCGATGAAGCGTTCCAAGCTGCCGTATGCTACACGGTGGATCATGACAGGGCGATGTTTCTGTCCGTCTTCACCGATATAGTTGAGGTCGAATTTTTCCGGCATCAACATATCGAGCTGGATCGTACCGCACTGCCACGTACGACCGATGGAGTCTTTTAAGTGGAAGTCGATCTTCGGACCGTAGAATGCGCCGTCGCCTTCGTTGATGATGTAGTCCATGTTGCGTTCTTCGAGTGCTTCACGAAGTGCCTGCGTTGCCGTTTCCCATACTTCGTCAGAACCCATGGAGTCTTCCGGACGCGTACTGAGTTCTGCATGGTACGAAAGTCCGAACGTGCTGTATACTTCGTCAAAGAGGTCGATTACGCCTTGAATCTCTTCTTTGATCTGGGACGGAAGCATGAAGATATGCGCATCGTCCTGCGTGAAGCTGCGAACACGCATCAAACCGTGAAGTGCACCCGAGAGCTCATGACGGTGTACAAGACCGAGTTCTGCCGTACGAAGCGGAAGGTCGCGGTAGCTGTGATGCTGTGTGCGATATACGAGGATACCGCCCGGACAGTTCATCGGTTTTACTGCATAGTTTTCTTCGTCGATCGTCGTGAAGTACATGTTTTCGCGATAGTGATCCCAGTGACCCGACTGCTGCCACAATTTCTGATTGAGGATGATCGGCGTGCGGATCTCTTGGTAGTGATATTTACGGTGAAGGTTGCGCCAGAAGTTTTCAAGTTCGTTGCGGATGACCATACCGTTCGGATGGAAG
>JAFSAX010000211.1 GCA_017442105.1 Selenomonadales bacterium
ATTAGCATACTGCCCCTATTATAACGAAAAGAACCCTGTTTGAACAGGGTTTTTCTGACTATTATGGAGATATTGAGGGTAGTTTTCGCACATTGGGACGATTTTTGCCAAAACGAGCGCGATATTCGCAAGAAAGACTGCGCGCACCGCCCCACCAATGCACGTGCAAAAAGGGTCATAATGCTCCCCCAAGAAGCTATGCACCCTGTCGAGCAGCACGGCAATGCACCTGCGAAAAAGGTCATGCCACTCACAAAAGAAGCTATGCACCCTGTCGAGCAGCACGGCAATACACCTGCAAAAAAGGTCATAATGCTCCCCCAAAGAGGCTATGCGCCCTGCCCGTGCCTTGCACGGTATTCGCAGTAGACACTGCCGCCCAAGATGAGCGCACCGCCGATGAGCTGGACGAGCGATAGGCTCTCGCCCAATAGGAGCATGGAGAATACGACGGCCGCTATCGCCTCGATATATCCGCAGACAGAAACGGTGCGGACGGGCAAGCACCTGATCGCAGGGAAATACAGACAATAACCAAGCCCTGTATTGACGGCACCGAGTATGAAGATCGGCAGATAGTCATCCTCGCTGATGGTCGGAAGTGCGCCTTGCTTAACAAGGACGAACGCGGTGACGACAGCGCACGCGCCCATGAGCGTCAGAAGCGTCGCCGACAGCTTGGGCAGATGCATTGCTTTTTTGCCGAGTATGATCTTCGACGCATACGTGACAGCCGACAGCGCGCCGCAGAATAGTCCCCACGGATGAAGAACTCCGCCCGCCGTAATATCGTTGAGGCAGAGCATACCGCAGACGACCATGATGACGCTGACCACGAGCGGACGTGTCCATTTTTCACCGAACAAGAACGGCCCTGTTGCCAGCACGATCATCGGCCCGATATAGATGAGGAGCGTCGCGATACTGACACCGACATAGACGTACGCTTCGTAGAGGAGCGACCATCCGATGCCCATCGTCACGCCGCATAAAAGAAGCATGGCGGTATCTTTTTTGTAGCGAAAAAACTCTGCCTTCTCGCGCGTCACCAGACAGGCTGCGAGAAGCACGAGAAACGCAAGCCACGTACGAGTCAGCACGATCTCATAGCTGGCAAGATCGATTTGACTTGCGACGATGCCGTTCGTAGCGAACAGAAGGAGCGCGGCAAGATATTGGATAAATGCAGTATTCATCGGACTTCCTTCTTTCGGATAAACATGAGGGCGCAAAAGATAGCGTCAGGTCTGATGACGGGCGCAAGCGTGCCCACACTACGCACGCCGACCCTGCCTTGCGCTGTATTCTCCGTAGACAGCACCACCGAGGACGAGCGCACCGCCGACAAGCTGGGCAGGTGACATGACCTCTCCCAAGAGGAGCATGGAGAACACGACAGCCGAGATCGGCTCAATATATCCTCAGATAGAAACGGTGCGGACAGGGATCTTTTGCTTCGCAGAAAAGTAGAGATAGCAGGTAAAGCCTGTATTGACGATGCCGAGCATCAAAACAGGCAGATAGTCATCGGGATGCACCGTCGGGAGCGCGCCTTGTTTGGCGAGGACGAACGCGGTGACGACGACGCTCGCACCGAGAAGCGACAGAAGCGTTGCCGACAGACCCGATGTGCGCACCGCCTTTTTCGTCAGAATGACCATCGCGGCGTACATGACGGCAGACAGGATACCGCAGAGAAGCCCGACCGCCTCCAGCGAACCGCCCGCCGCATTTTGATTGAGGCAGACCATACCGCAGACGACCATGACGGCGCTGACTGCAAGCGGTCGCGTCCACTTCTCACCGAAGAGGAACGGACTTGATGCCAGCACGATCATCGGCCCTGCGTAGTTGAGAAGCGTCGCAATGCCGACACCGACACGCACATACGCCTCGTACATCGCAGACCAGCCGACACCGAGCGTCATACCGCTCACAAGAAGCATGAGCGTATCCTTCTTATAACGGAGAAAATCTGCCTTCTCGCGCGTCACCAGACAGAGCAAAAGGAGGAAGATACTGCCGAGATACGCGCGCGTCAGCACGATCTCATAGCTGGCAAGGTCGATATGACTGGCGACGATACCGTTCGTACCTAAGAGAAGCACCGCCGCGAGATATTTGAAAAATGGGAGAGAGAGGGACATGAGGGATACCTTCTTTATTGTGAGATTTTGTACTGCTTTTCTTTATTGTACTTCAGGAGGAGGGGAAGGTAAAGCCATCTTATCACCATAGATGACCACTGTCTTTTCTTTTTCTTATCGTGCGTATTAAAATCGCAAAGCCTTTCTTTTTTTAATAGACAGTCTCTCCCTTCTATTTACTTTTTGTGGTCAAAAAGTAACAAAAACCCTCGGGCGTAAGTCTCCGTCCTGCGAGTATGTATTCTCACGCTCCGCTACGCTTGCGGTCGTGTCTTGATTACAAGAAAGAGGACACGACCGCGTGTCAAAACTCCCTTCTCTACGTTCGCTCAAACAATTGACACAATGCACTTCGCTACGGTTCGGTACATACTTAGCGCAGGACTACAAAAACGCCCGAACCCATAAAGAACGATGGGAAATGAAAAAAGAAGTATACAG
>JAFSAX010000212.1 GCA_017442105.1 Selenomonadales bacterium
CCGTCCGAACCATATGGCATCCGTCAAAAATATTTTTGCGTAATATATTTCCGTCACGCAAAAAATGTGGTACAATAGAAGTAAGAAGGAACGAACCTGTGCAAACATGCCGCACACAGCGAGCATCTTTGCACGCGGCATCGTATCCGCAAGGTCCGCCCAACAGACCGACTACTCGATATTGCACCAAAGGAGAGAAACGCCATGTCAATCGGACAAACCATCAAAGAATATCGCAAACGGCGAGGACTTACCCAACGAGAACTTGCCAAAGAGATAAACTTATCTCGTTCATATCTGGGCGATATCGAAGGCGATCGCTATAACCCGAGCGTCAAAACGCTCCGCGCCATCGCAGACGTCCTTCAGATCCCCGCCAACAAAATGTTCGGCGAAGGAGGATTCCCCGAAGACGAACCGCAAGACCTCATCGAGCTTATCCGCTACGAAAAATACACCTTGAACGGTCGTCTTGCCAACGACACCGATCGTCAAGCACTCGAAAACATCCTCCGCGTACTCTATTGGGACGCCAAAGAAAAAAATTCCAAAGAAGGTTGATGCGCTTGAAAAACATTCCGCTGCGCGCCCGCAACCTCATTCGCAAGCACGGCACGACAGACCCGTGGCGCATCGCACGCGAAATGAAGTTCGACGTCATGTTCCTGCCACTCCCCGATAGAGTGAACGGCATGTGGCGACGCGTACTGGGGCGCAAGTACATCGTGATCGACGATGCACTCGACGAATGGCAGCAAAAAGCAGTCCTCTGCCACGAGCTCGGCCATTACCTCATGCATCGCGACTACGCCAGCTACTCCATGGCGGGACGGACATTCTTCTCAAATGCACGCTGCGAACACGAAGCCAACCGCTTCGCCGCCGAGATCTTCGCCATCACAGGCAGCGAACACACGGCAGACGACGTCATGCACTTTCTCACAGCCAACAGCTGATGTTGGCTGTCTTTTTTTATTCTGAAATACCTAACAACCATATCGGCTCCCTCTGACGAATAGTGGCAGCGAAGCTGACTGAGGGAGAGATGTTTGATAAGGCAAGCAATCGCCACATCATCACACGTATCCGTTCTCTCCCTCCGTCACGGACAAGCCGTGCCACCTCCCTCATCAGAGTGAGGCTCCGGATTGTCCCGTCCCCATGCACCACAAGAAAAAACCGCACAAAAAAAGAAGAATACCTCCCCACTCTCGTGAGGACTGCATCCTTCTCATGTTCTTTATTATTTTATCTCTTTATTTCTTTAGCCCATTCCTCTGCTCACATATTCTTGATTTCAGGCGGCACATCGAGCTCGACGATATCCTTGCCCGTCAAAAGGAAGTTATGCTTGATAAACATATCATGCGCGCGATCCGCAAGCCTTTTCGTTTCCACATAATCGAGCGCACCGCCCACGACACCGCCGATGAGCGGGATCGCCTTGCCAAGCGTACCCGAGCCTACTTTCGCCCCCGTCTTAACGGCAAGCTGAGAATATATCTTCTGCGAAATAGTCGGCACAGACGATTCGGGTATCTTATCGAGAAGCTTATCGACACGCTCACTGCCGAGCTTTGCGCCAAGCTCCTTTAAGATAAGATTGAGCGACACGCCTGCCAGGCACGCATACAGGAGCGTCTTGACCTCCTTGCTTCGGACATCGTATCCGCCCATATACGCAAGGCACGCGATCATACGCATCTGCACATACAGCACGCTGGCAATATTGGCAGGCACCGTCACAGGGATCGTCAACAGCCCGCCCAGACCCGTCACAAAACCCGACACCGTACACTTCGCGATCTGATTTTGAATAAATGCCTTCGCCGCCTCATCCACACTGTCATGCCTCTCCATATAATCGCGCGCCAGCTCCTCCACAGGCTCACTCACCTTGTCGATCCCATCAAGCGACTGCGCATACAGCTTCTCAAGAAGCTCTCTCATATCCTTTTCCGTTATCTTAACATCCATCATATCCACCACACTTTCTCATTTCATTCGATATGGCAAC
>JAFSAX010000213.1 GCA_017442105.1 Selenomonadales bacterium
AGACAATTTTGGTGCAGAGGATATTATGTAGATACCGTAGGTAAGAATGCACAAAAGATAAAAGAATATATACAAAGCCAACTGGAAGAAGATAAGCTTGGAGACCAGTTAAGCATATCATTTAAAGAAGACCCGTTTACGGGTAGCAGGTAACAGAAATGCAAATGCCAGGTCAATATGCACCTTTTAGGTGTAGCTAGAAATAGAGCCTTATAGGCGCATATGAAAAACCCCCGGCTATGCCGGGGGATGTTTTTTTTGCAGGATTTAATTACCATAATTTGGCTTGCGGGGGGGTAACTGTGATATGATTTGTTTAGTGGATATTCTTTAACAAGAAAAGAGGAGAAGTCATGGTGGCATTATCTAAGAACAAAATTGGTTGTGGAATCATGCTCGTTTTATGTATCATTATGTTGATGATAAGCGGCTGTGGTGGTAGCAACGAAACCGACAAGGATATTGAGGCTGTTCTTGATCGTAATGTCTTTGTGTTTAAAGATAAAGGGACACATGTATATGCTTCTGTGAAAGGAATTGAGACAACAAAGCCTTACTCTGAAGATTGGGATTTCAGAAAAATTTTTAATGACAAAAATTTTAAGGATATTACGTGGAAGACAGAAGATATGAGTGATGACGGAGATGGCTCTTTGAGAAAGGTTGTATTTAGGGGAGTATATATAAAGAATCCGGATAATCCTGATGTATTTGCTTCTTTTTATATTGGAGAAAAAACAAAACCTGTTGCAGTCGCTTTAAAGATTGTTCCTAAAGGTAAAAATCCGACTGAGATTAACCGTGATAAGTTTGACAATATTTCAGATAGTGCGGCCAAAACGGTGCTTACAGATGCTACAATATCTATAATGCTTAGTGTTATGGGTGATATCGATAAACATAAGTATTGGTAATGATAAAGATTAAATTTGATTAAAGAAGCGGTACGAGAAATGTATCGCTTCTGTTTT
The DNA here is from genome assembly GCA_017442105.1 of Selenomonadales bacterium. NCBI lineage: Bacteria > Bacillati > Bacillota > Negativicutes > Selenomonadales > Selenomonadales bacterium. The sequence goes on from JAFSAX010000213.1 coordinate 972, forward strand.
CGTATGTACAGATAAAGTATTCTGTGTACAAGATGTCAGTTTTTGTATTGTCAGAAACCCCAAAATGTGGCGAAAGTCTTGGTTTTATTGACTTTTTGAAAGAAAAAGGTTGTTTTAGAGTGGACTTTTTTGCACTTAGAAAAGGCAAAAAAATATTAGGCAAATAAGGCTGTATAGTGTATAATAAAGTATCGCACTTTTTTCGAAGAGGCGAAATATAGAATCTTCATATGGGATATATATAATTATTTCCAGATGATGGACAAGGAGCAGATTGCATATGATGAGAGAAGAGAAAGGTATGATGACCCCCGAGCTTCGCGGTGAGATCGACGCGATCCTTGCGGCGAGCGGTAACGATGGGTCAAAACTGGTGGGAATATTGTTGGATATCCAGGACATTATTCCGATGCACTACATTCCGGAAGAAGTAGCGTATTATCTTGCGGAAAAACTGGATGTGAAAGTATCGAATGTATACGATGTTATTTCGTTCTACGCATCGCTTTACGACCGCCCGCGCGGACAGTATCCGATCCAGATGTGCGAAAGCATCGTTTGCGGTGTCAATGATAACGGTTTTGTCTTTGCAACCCTTCAGGAAATGCTTGGTATCGGTCTCAATGAAGCAACGGCTGATGGTAAATATTATTTGGAATGCGTACCGTGCTTCGGTGCGTGTGACGTTGCGCCGGCTGTGCGTGTGAACGGCAAAGTCTACGGTCACTTGAACAGTCGAGAAAAAATCGAAGCGATGCTCGCTGAGCTGGTGTAAGGAGGCGCAACCATGACGAAAACAGTAACGTTTATGACACGTAATTTTAACAAATACGATGTAATGTCGATCGACGAATATATTGCGATCGGCGGTTTTACGGCGCTCAAACGCGCGATCACGATGGATGGCGAAGACATCGCTCGTGAGATCGCAGCTTGTCAAGTCAAAGGTCGCGGTGGTGCGGCATATGACATGGGTAAAAAATGGTCGCAGGCGCGCAGTGAAAAAAATCCCGAAAAGGTTATCGTATGTAATGCCGATGAAGGCGAACCGTGTACGTTCAAAGACCGTACGCTCATTCAAAACGATCCGTTCAATCTCTTGGAAGGTATGATCATCGCAGGTTATACGATGAAAGCGCAGAACGGTTATATCTATATGCGTGAAGAGTACAGCCACCTTCGCCCGATCCTGTTGAATGCGATCAAACAGGCGAACGAAAAAGGCTATCTCGGCAAAAATATCCTCGGCGTAGAAGGTTTTGACTATCAGATCCACCTCTACTCCGGTGCAGGCGCGTATGTATGCGGCGAAGGTACGGCTCTCGTTGAGTCGATCGAAGGCAAAGCAGGCCGTCCGCGTATGAAACCGCCTTATATCAAACAATGTGGTCTTTATAACCTGCCGACGTGTGTACAGAACGTAGAGAGCTTATCTCTCGTGGCAGGTATCCTCAATGACGGTGACACGTATAAATCGTATGGTCCTTCCGATTGCCTCGGCACGAAGCTCGTCAGCGTAGCAGGTAACGTCAATCGTCCCGGCGTCTATGAGATCCCGTTCGGCATGACGGTTCGTGAGATCATCTACGATCTTGCGGGCGGTGTACAGGGTGATCGCGATATCCGCCTTATCCAGTTCGGTGGTGCGTCCGGTAAGATCGCTCCCGCATCGGTTCTTGATACGCCGTACACGTATGACGCTCTCAAAGCCGCAGGTGTCGGTGTCGGTTCGGGTGCTATCCTCGTAGTGGACGAACGCACGAGCGTTATTGATTTCTTAACGACAACACAGCAATTCTTCTCGCACGAAAGCTGCGGACAGTGTGCGCCGTGCCGTGAAGGCAACCTTCATATCAAGCTCCTTTTGCAGAAGATTAAAGCAGGCACGCATACAGCAAGTGATGTCAAATTGCTCAAACAGATCGCTGAAACGATGATGATCACATCTCTTTGCGGTCTTGGTCAGGCAGCGCAGAGTGCGCTCATGGCGGCAATGAAACATTTCCCGCAGACTTTTGAAGTGAAATAAGAGGTGAGAAGAATGGCTAAAATAAATATTACTATCAATAATATCCCTCTTGAAGTAGAAGAGGGTATGACGATCCTGCAGGCGGCAAAATTGATCCAGATCGATATTCCGCATCTTTGCTATCATCCCGATCAGAGCGTACGCGGTCATTGCCGTGTGTGCAGTGTTGAGGTCGTAGGCGGTCGTAAATTGATGCCTGCCTGTGCAACAAAAGTATGGGAAGGCATGGAAGTCTTCACGAATACGAAAAAAGTATATGATACGCAAAAATTGCTTCTTGAAATGATCCTTGCGAACCACAAGCAGGAATGTCTGACTTGTCAGCGCAATGGTAACTGTGAGCTTCAGAACCTCAGTAAACGTTTCAATCTCACGACACCGAAGCTGCCAAACGTAGTAGAAAAATTGCCTGTCGAAAACAATGCGACTTGTATCGTTCGCGATCTTTCGAAATGTATCAAATGCGGTCGTTGCGCAAAAGCCTGCCGTGAATTCCAAGGCATCGAAGCGATCTCTTATACGGGTCGTTCGAGCCATTTCAAGGTCATGAGCGCATTCGGCGAAAACCTCGAAAAAACGGACTGCGTTCTTTGCGGTCAGTGTACGGCAGCTTGCCCTGTCGGCGCACTCGTTGAAAAAGACGATACGGACAAAGTCTACGAAGCACTCCAAGACCCGACGAAACACGTTATCGTTCAGGTAGCACCTGCTGTGCGTGTTGCACTCGGTGATGCGTTCGGCATGGAAAAAGCATCGATCGTTACGGCGAAAATGGTAACGGCGCTCCGTCGTCTTGGTTTTGACCAAGTATTCGATACGAACTTTGCGGCAGACGTTACGATCATGGAAGAAGGCACGGAGCTTCTCGAACGTGTACAAAATGGCGGTACGCTCCCGATGATCACGTCTTGCAGCCCTGGCTGGATCAACTTTATGGAAAAACATTATCCCGATCAGCTCGCGCATCTTTCGACGACGAAATCGCCGCAGCAGATCTTTGGTGCGCTTTCCAAAACGTATTATCCGAAAGTATCGGGCATCGATGCAAAAGATATCGTAACAGTATCTATCATGCCTTGTACGGCGAAAAAATATGAAGCGGCTCGCCCTGAAATGGGTCGCGACGGCATGAGAGATGTCGATGTCGTATTGACGACGCGCGAACTCGGCCGTATGATCGCACAGGCAGGCTTCGAGTTTGCCGAGCTTCCCGACGGCGATTTTGATGCGCCGATGGGTATCGGTACAGGTGCAGGCGCGATCTTCGGTGCAACGGGCGGCGTTATGGAAGCGGCTCTCCGTACGGTATACGAAGTCGCAACGGGCAAAGAGCTTGCGAAAGTAGAATTCAAAGATGTCCGCGGTTATGAAGGCATCAAAGAAAGCGAAGTCGACTTGAATGGTACGAAAGTACGCATCGCAGTTGCACACGGCTTGAAAAATGCACGTGTTATCATGGAGTCGATCAAAGCAGGAAAATGCGACTATACATTCATCGAGATCATGGCTTGTCCGGGCGGTTGTATCGGCGGCGGTGGTCAGCCGATCAAAACGACGGTCGATATCAAAAAAATGCGTATGGATGCACTCTATGACATTGATGAGAGCCTCCCGCTCCGCAAATCGCATGAAAATCCGCAGGTAAAAGAAGTCTATGACAACTTCCTCGGCAAACCGTGCGGTCATTTGTCGCATGATCTTCTCCATACGACGTACCAAAAAGCAGATAAAAAATACACGTTCTAAGACGTGACCGAATCGGTCTTTCCGCAAGGGAAGGCCGATTTTTGTTTGTATGAAACGAACTGCCTTCGCATATCAATGAAGCGGGGAGGCGGTCGCAGGATGAAACGAAAACGATGGCAGCGGATCGGGGCACTACTCGATATTCCCGATGATATTACGATGAACGTCACGCGCATCACGATGGTAGGCAGACACCATCTTCTTATCGAAAACCACAAAGGTATCATAGAGTATACGAGCGAACTTCTGCGCATCCATGTCGATGAAGGGGAGCTGTGTATCAGCGGGGCAGGGTTGTCGCTTTCTGTGATCGAGGCGGAACAAGTAGAGGTAGCAGGTACGGTTGCGGTGATGCGATATGTTTGATCTTGGGCGATATCGGGAAGGTGCGGTCAAGGTACGAATATCGGGCGGTTGGATAGAGCGATTTATCAATCGCTGTTTGGCGGCAGGATTCTGTCTGTGGGATATTAAGACGGACGGACGTTTTACGACGCTGTGGATGAAACTTGATGATTTTAAGCGCGTGCGCGAGATCGCCGCAGACAGCCGTGTACAGGTACAGGTCATCGCACGACGCGGGTGTCCGTTTTTCGTGCGAAAGCTTTTCAAACGTAAAGGGCTTATCGTCGGGCCGATCCTTTTTGCAGTGCTCATCTATCTGTTCACCTTGTTCGTCTGGCAGGTCGAAGTCGTGGGCAATCATACGGTCGATGCGGACGAGATACTGGCACTTGCGCGTGAAAACGGGATATACGTCGGCGCATTTCGTTCTTCTATCGAACCGCGTGATGCAGAGAAGGCGATACTGGCGAACTGCGGACGGCTCGTCTGGTGCGGGGTACGGCAGGAAGGGACGCGCATCGTGGTGGAAGTCGTTGAGAAAACGCCGCGGCGGGCGGAAGGTGACTGCGTGGGCGATATCGTAGCGCGTACCGACGGTGTGCTGACAGAGCTTATCGTGCTGGCGGGCACTGCGGCAAAAGCAAGCGGCGATACGGTCAAAAAGGGTGATGTATTGATACGCGGTGTCGAGCCGAGATATGGGATAGAGACCGGAGATATTGATGCAGATGCTCTGCGCACCATCGGTGCTAAGGGAATCGCGCGGGCACGTGTCTGGTATGAAGGATACGGAGAAGCTCCGCTGGAAACAATGAAAGGTGAGCGGACTGATCACGCGATATATGCCGTTAGTGTACGTGCGGGCGAGTATACATTCGATTGGCAGAGTGCAGATATGGCGGAGAACGCTATATATGAAACGGAGAAAAAAATGGTAAAATGGAGGAATCAAATTTTCCCCGTCGAAATAATAACTCATATTTATTATGAATGTGAACCCATAGGAGTGCCTATCTCTAAGGAAGAAGCGACGTGCCTTGCGAAAAAGCGAGCATGGCAGTCTATCACCGAACAGATACCCAAAGATGCCGAGGTCAAAACCCGAAGGGATGACATCGTATCGGAATCGTCGGCAGGTGTCGTGCGCGTCAGGGCGATCGCTGAAACGGTAGAGGAGATCGGCATTGGTCCAAGTTCGGCAAAGTCCGAAACGGAAGAATAGAAGGAGGAGTTCAGTTGCCTCAAATTGTAGAAAAAGTAATCACATTTCGCGACAGACAGGAAGAAACGGCTATCTTGGGCAACCAAGACGAGCATTTGAATCAGATGGCACGTTCGTTCGGCGGTCAGCTCGTCAGTCGCGGAGGACAGGTCACGATCAGCGGGGAAGCAGAAGAAGTCGAACAGATGAAACAGACGTTCGATGAGCTACTCTATCTCTATCGTCAGGGCAGTCCTGTGACGATGCACGAAGTCAAGTATACGGTCGGTGCTGTTGCGGAAGGAGAAGCGGAGGCACTCCACACGATGTTCGGCGATACGATCTTGACGACGGCGCGCGGTCGTGCCGTCAAAGCCAAAACGCTCGGTCAATGGCGATATATCGAAGCTATCCGCAAGAACCATATCACGTTCGGTATCGGCCCTGCGGGTACGGGCAAAACGTATCTTGCCGTTGCGATGGCAGTCTATGCGCTCAAAAATAAAATGGTAGACCG
>JAFSAX010000214.1 GCA_017442105.1 Selenomonadales bacterium
TTTCGGCACAAAATAAAAACCGCGCCCAACATTGAGCGCGGTAACCAATCATATTTATTCTTATCGTTTCATGCGGCGCACAGCAGCTACAAGCGGTACGATCAAGAGTACCGATACCACCGCTTCGGGAATCCCGTTCATCGTTGCCACACCGACGATAACACTCAAGACCACATCCGGATCGAGCGATTTTGCCGCAGCATATTCTGCCGCATACAAGAAATACATCATCCCCAAGACGCCGATCGTATTCGTCAGCGAGCCAACAAGCGCACCCATACCGACACCGAGTGTTTCACTCTTTTTCGCGAACGCGCGATATGTCGCATACGCCGTGATCGCGATCAAAATACGCGGCAATACCGATACGAGCGGATTGATAAACGCGAACGATAAGAGCGTCGGTGCCGACAAATTCTGAAAGATACTAAAAAGACCGAAGATAAGCCCAATCGCCATCCCAACGATCGGCCCTTCCAAGATAGCACCGATAATAACAGGCAAGTGCATGATCGTCGCTTTCGTCGTCGGAAGCGGAATAAATCCATACCCCGTCAGACCAAGCACCATACAAATACCCGATAACATCCCGATAATAACCAATTTTCTCAGTTTAGTGCGGTCGCGAGGTACCGCCTGCCGAGTCGGTCTATTGTTCGTTTTCGTTGCCATATAAAATTGTTTCCCCCTTACTCACATCTAATTTAATAGTATGCTGTACATCCATATCATACTGCCATGACCGCCATCTGTCAATTATTCCATGCAAAATCAGTCGAATAAAGAACATCCAGGCAATAAAAAAGAAGCGCAAGAACACTTGCGCCCCTCATCTCACTTACTCAAATCAGGTCTTAAGACTTTCGCACCGCGCAGATACACATGCTCGATCTCGCGTTGCTTTTTATCCGTATTGATCAGAAGAAGTACACGAATACACTTCTCAAGTGCACCCTCGACATCCTGCTCCTGCGCACCAAAAAGCGGAACCGTCACCCAGCCCAGCTTACGCGCACCGACCGCAGAGAACCCTGCCGTCAGATCATCCGTCGCACTGAAGATCGCCGCACCGACATCCTCCGTCTGAAATCCATTCTTCTCTTGCATCGCACTCAGCAGCTCGACCACCGCTGCAATAATCTCTTCTTTATCATCGCGCTCAACCGTGATCGCACCGCGTACACCTTGCATCATACTGATCTCTCCTATCTATGCTACTATACTACCATACTACAATTAAATATTATTCCCCATCTCACGCAAAAAGTCCTGTCTATATAACCAAAAACTTTTCCTTTTTTCTACATTTTTTACTGCATGCCTAATATTCACAACCACCATTTGACGAATCAGCCGATCACAGATAAAATAAAATCAAAACATCATTACCCAGAAGGAGCATCACCCATGTCCATCGCCCATCGTGTACGCCACATCAGAAAAGCACTCAATATGACCCAAGAAGAATTCGGCCGACACCTCGGCACCAAACGCGAAGCCATCACCTCCGTAGAGATCGGTCGCGTATCCCCGAGCGGCCTTATGATAACCGCCATCTGTGCCAAATTCAACATCAGCGAAGACTGGCTCCGCCACGGTACAGGCGACATGTTCCTCCCGCCCACACACGAAAAAGAACTCGCCAAATTCTTAAGCAACCTCATCGAACGCCACGACCAAGACTTCGTCCTCCACTTCCTCACCGTCCTTACCAAACTCACCCCCGACGACTGGCACACACTAGAAAAAATCTCTGCACTTCTTCAAGCAGAACAAAAAGGAAGCAGTATCCGATAATGATACTGCTTTCTTTTTTATTTATTACTTTTCTTTCCAACCATGCACCTTCGTAAGATCGGCTTCGTCCCATGTATGAGGCTTCATCTCCACGGCAGGGATACCGAGCGGCAGGATGCCGACGATGCGATATTCGTCCGCGAGCTTGAGGAGCTGTCTGACGGCACTCTCCGCGTCTTGTCCTTCTCTTGTTTTTCTGAGATGTATTTGACACCAGCAGTTGCCGATGCCGAGATCAGTCGCCGCAAGGCTCATATATGAGAGCGCAATAGAGGAGTCTTCTATCCATGTATCGGCTTTTTGCTCACTCGCAATAACGACAATGGCAGTATGGCAGTCTGCTATCATAGCAGAGCCGTACTCTTTTACCTGCGACAGCTTTTGGAGCATCGCTTTGTCTTGTACGACGATCAATTCGCACGGTTTTCTGTTCATGCTTGTCGGCGCGATAAGTCCCGCCTGTAATATCCTCTTTAACTTATCCGCAGGTATCGCTTCATCTGTATATTGTCTGATGCTTCTTCGTTTGAGCATCGTATCCATTAGTTCCATTCATTAGTCCTCCGATTGCAATAAAGTGAACTGATTTTTGTCGAATATAAGAAGGCCGTCATCTCGCATTTTGCCAAGCTCGTTTGACATGGCACTGCGGTCTACGGGAAGGAAGTCGGCAAGCTGTTGACGATTGAACGGTATGGTGAACGTACCGCTGTTGTGACGTTTGGCTTCCTCTGACAGATAGGAGATGAGCTTTTCGCGTGTAGAGCGTTTTGCCATATGGCCGAGTTTCTGTACGAGCTTGCGATTTTTTTCCGAGATAGCAAAGAAA